>NZ_MUFJ01000018.1:0-72220 GCF_001996245.1 Salinivibrio sp. MA607
AAATACTGTTTTGTTCGTCTCTTGCGAGACAAACGAATTGACTGTGCCGAACAACGTAAACGTTGTTTCGTATTGGTCACTCAGTTCATCGAATAAATCTTTTTGTCTATTCTCAACGAGTGCCCACACAGATTGCATAGGTCAAATTGTTAAAGAGCGCCGCTCATCGTTGAGCGGGAGTGGCATAATACGCCACTTTGGCACTGAGTCAAGCATTTTGTTTTGCTTGTCTGTGTTGCCGTTGTTAGCTCGGCTTGCCGTGCCAACGAGAAGCGAATTATAGAGAGTTGTTTTTTTGATGCAAGTGTTTTTGTTCAAAAAAAATCTAATCGCACAACTTTTCGCCGTATCGTTAAATATATGTTTACGCTTGGGTATCTTTCAATGCATCCGGCACATCGGCAATCGATACGAGGACCGCGGTCGCTAACGCCATCCCTTCTTCGGTAACGGGCTTCCCTGAACGAACCAGAAAACGCGTTTCGATGCCTGCTGCTTGAGCGGCTTTCATGTCATCTGCTTTATCACCCACCATCACAGAGCGAGATAAATCAATATCAAGCTCTTTCGCTGCCTCTAAGAGCATACCTGGTTTAGGTTTTCGGCAGTCACAATCAAGTTGATATTCACCGATGCCGTCTAGTGCATGATGCGGACAATAGTAGATGCCATCGAAATCGACACCTTTATCGGCAAAGTTCCAATCCATCCACTCTGTCAATTGTAAGAAATCTTCTTCGCTGTAGTAACCACGAGCAATGCCCGCTTGATTAGTGACTAACACTAAAAGATACCCTTTTTCTTTTAACGCGCGGCACGCCTCAAACACACCGTCAATGTATTCAAAGTTATCGATACTGGCCACATAACCGTGGTCAACATTCACCACGCCATCACGATCGATAAAAATTGCTGGTAGCCTCACGCATTTTTCCTCTTCATCAATAGTCACCAGATTATGTCACGCTCAAGACTGACTTGCATCCATACTCCCCGTCTCTTTCGCATGCTAGTATAGCGGCTTTATTGTCGGGTTTATTCGTTTATGCGCTCCCCATTTTCTATCACGCCGATCGGCACGCTCCAATCACCGTTTAAAGAAAAGTTTGCTGTTCCTCGCCAACCGGGGCTGGCACCGAGTGCGCTTGCCCACCTTAAATTACACGATGACGCGAATCAGATTGAGGCTGTCCGAGGCATCGAACAATATTCCCATCTATGGTTGCTCTTTCTCTTTGACCAAAACTTAGAGAAAGGATGGCGACCGACAGTGCGTCCCCCTCGTTTAGGTGGGAATGAACGTATTGGCGTCTTTGCTAGCCGAGCGACGTTTCGCCCTAACGGTATTGGCATGTCAGCCGTCGAGCTGGTTGATGTGTCACAGGATAACGGGCAGGTCACCTTAACACTGCGCGGATGCGATCTCGTCGACCAGACACCTATTATCGATATAAAACCATACATTCCCTATTCAGATAGCATAGCCGACGCTCAAGGCGGATTTGCTCAAACCAAACCGACCCCAATGGACGTCCGTTTTTCTGACAACGCATTACAGGCTTTATCTCAATCTCCTTATCAAGCCTACCATCAACGCGTGATTAGCGAAGTATTAGCCCAGGATCCTCGTCCTGCTTATAAACAGGGTAAAAAGGATGATAAATGTTACGCCGTACACCTTTTTGATTTTAACGTGCGGTTTTATGTACAACCTACGCAAATCCTGGTCGTGGCGGTAGAAGCTTTTGTCGAAACTCCCCCACACTGTTAATATGTTTGGACTTATTGAACGCCAATTTCAACGGATAACTTTAAATGCGTACCAGTCAATATCTGCTTTCTACCTTGAAAGAAACCCCTAGCGACGCAGAGATTGTCAGCCACCAGCTGATGCTGCGCGCGGGCATGATTCGAAAACTTGCCTCTGGCCTTTATACTTGGTTGCCTTCGGGTGTCCGCGTACTTCACCATGTTGAACGCATTGTGCGCGAAGAAATGAATCGAGCCGGTGCCGTTGAGACCATGATGCCCGTTGTCCAACCTGCTGATCTTTGGTTAGAGACGGGGCGCTGGGAGAAATTTGGTCCTGAGCTACTTCGTATTGCTGACCGCCATCAGCGTGATTTTGTCTTAGGCCCTACGCATGAAGAAGTGATTACGCACTTGGCACGTAATGAAATTAATTCATACAAGCAACTGCCGCTCAATCTTTATCAAATCCAAACCAAGTTCCGTGATGAAGTACGTCCAAGATTTGGTGTTATGCGCTCACGTGAATTCACAATGAAAGACGCGTACAGTTTTGATATTGATAAAGCAGGCATGGAACAAAGCTACGAGAAAATGCGTGCGGCCTACTGTGCCATTTTTAATCGTATGGGGCTGGATTATCGTGCTGTGTTAGCAGATACCGGTGCGATTGGTGGGTCAGCATCACACGAGTTCCATGWCCTGGCCGACAGTGGTGAAGATCTGATTGCATTTTCAACCGAGTCCGACTACGCGGCAAATATTGAAAAAGCCGAAGCTTTGGCACCTAAAACGCAGGCTGATGCACCGACCCAAGAAATGACGCTCGTCGATACTCCTGATGCGAAAACCATCGCTGAGTTGGTTGCGCAGTTTGAGCTTCCGATTGAAAAGACGGTAAAAACTTTATTTGTCAAAGCCTCTGACGAGGTAGAGTCTGATCTTATCGCCCTAATCATCCGTGGTGACCACGAGTTGAATGAAGTGAAAGCAGAGAACCTACCACAGGTTGCTGCACCACTTACCTTTGCGACTGAAGAAGAAATCCGCGCACTGGTTGGAGCGGGTCCTGGCTCTTTAGGGCCTGTCAACTTACCGTCTCCTTTCATCGTTGACCGCAGTGTGGCAGTCATGAACGATTTTGGCGCAGGTGCCAATATCGACGATAAGCACTACTTCGGGATCAACTGGGGACGCGATGCGACGCTTGACCAAGTTGAGGACCTACGTAACGTTGTCGAAGGCGACCCTAGCCCGTGTGGCAAAGGAACGCTGATGTTTAAACGCGGTATTGAAGTCGGTCATATTTTCCAGCTTGGTAATAACTACTCGCAAAAAATGAATGCCGGCGTGCTTGGACAGGATGGCAAGAACGCGATGCTAGAAATGGGCTGTTACGGTATCGGCATTACGCGTGTGATTGCTGCCGCCATCGAACAGAACCATGACCAAAATGGCATTATCTGGCCCGATGCCCTTGCGCCATTTAAAGTTGCCATTGTACCGATGAATATGCATAAGTCTGAGCGCGTACGCGAAGCAGCAGAAGCACTCTATGCTGATCTGACTCACACTGGTATCGATGTATTATTCGATGATCGTAAAGAGCGCCCAGGCGTAATGTTCTCCGACATTGAACTTGTCGGTGTTCCTCACACGATTGTTATCGGAGAGCGCAGCATGGATAACGGAGTGTTCGAGTACAAACACCGTCGTGATGGCGAGAAAGTGCCTTTTGCGATTGACGATGCACTGACTTTCATTCAATCAAAACTCGCTTAAATAGCGCGTGATGGTTGCATTCAATACCCCGTTTTAGCGGGGTATTTTTTTGCTGATTTGTTGCCAACCGGCCTCACTGATTACAAAGCCCTCTATTTAACGCAGTCACCATCCGCAATGTTTAAAAGATTGAATGTTGGAAAGAGTGTGACAATGACCATGCATCGGCGCACACAGGCTGTCTATAATCAAACTGTTAGCGCGAGGATGAGATATGTATGGCCAAAAGCAAACCTAAGACAGCTTTGGTGCTGACTGGCGGTGGGGCCCGAGCCGCTTACCAAGTTGGTGTGTTATCGGCGATCGCGCAGTGGTATCCGCGCGTGCATACTAGCCCGTTTACTATTTATTGTGGCACATCAGCCGGTGCGATTAATGCCGTCTCCCTTGCGAGCCATGCGTCATGTTTTCGACTAGGCGTCAAAAAACTGTCGTGGCTATGGCGCCGATTGAGTACGTCTCGTGTCATTGCGAGTCACCCCAGCGCATTGATTGGCCACCTGTTGTCACAAACCGGGCAACGTTTTCAGTCTCACTATCAACCTCCCATTCCCTTTGGCTTACTAAATAACCGACCTTTACGCTATCTGCTTAATCAAACCATTAACTTTAATAAACTTAATTATCAGGTCTTAGCTGGGCACTTACACGGGCTATCCGTCACCGCCTCTAACTATCAAACCGGCCAGTCAGTCAGCTTTTTCCAAGGAGATCCGGATATTCCGCCTTGGGTACGTGCCCGGGCGGTGGGCCGCCGCAGTCAAATATCAACAGAACACTTACTCGCCTCTTCCGCTATTCCGTTCATGTTTCCAGCATCTAGAATTGGCCATGAGTTTTACGGTGACGGTGCCATCCACCAGATCGCACCTTTGCGGCCAGCGGTAAAAATGGATGCAGAGCGTATCCTCATTTTAGATTTGACCACTGGGATCCGGCAGTCTACTCAAATTAATCATGCAGCCCCTGGACTAGCAATGCTCGGCGGCCACCTGATGAATGCCATTTTCGCCGATACACTGTCTGCAGATTTGGAGCACCTTCAACGACTTAATCAAGTGGCTAGTGCGCTGACACCATCACAGCAGCAACAGTTGGGATTACGCCATATTGATGCCTTACATCTGCGTCCTTCTGAGCCTTTTGAGCCCCTAGCCAAGCGTTTTTACCCACATATGCCGATAGCCTTGCGGAGTTTACTCAAATTATTAGGCATCAATGCCGGTCAAGATGCGACCCTAGCGAGTTATTTGTTATTTGAGCCGGCATACCTTCGCCAGTTGATTGACATTGGTTATCGCGATGCACACAATCATCAGTCTGATATTCTCTCTCTACTGACCGATTAATTATCTAAAAAACAACATGCTTATTAGCCTCTCCTCACCATGATTAGGATGAATATTAAAGGCTGGCATGATTTCTGCTTTACCATTACAAACACACACGATTGTAGAGTTGTTATCCTTTAATGAATGCCTCGCACATAAAGCAGTATACAAAGGCTGATTCCCCCCCGCGGATTATTCCGTTGGGCGCCGATCAGCGCTTGTTGTTGCTGCAAAAACTGCAAGGCCACCTTGATATAAAGGTCCTGTTCGAGGTCTATGCGCGCCAATTAGAAAAACATATCGATATCGGTCGGATTATTTGGGAGCACGATGACATCTCCAATATCATTCGCCGTGGTGAGCAACATACCTTTCGTCAAACGTTTTCAATCAAGTTCAATAAACAGCCGCTTGGTGTCCTTCAATATTCGACACCTTATAAGCTCGACCGAGACGAAATTAGCTTGTTACACACCTATCACAAGTTATTAGCCGGCCCGCTTAATAATGCCGTTGAGTATACGCGTGTGAAAAATATGGCGTTACTTGATGGTTTAACAGGCTTACACAACCGTACGAGCTTTGAGCAGGATCTTCAGCATGCGGTTGCTGTATGCGAGCGAGAAAATATCGGCCTTGTGATGGTGATGTTCGATATGGACAACTTTAAACAAGTCAATGACACCTATGGTCATTTGGACGGCGATAAAGTGTTACGCCGCTTTTCCTTGCTGGTTAGGGAAGCGGTAAGAGGAAGTGATCGCTGCTATCGACTGGGCGGCGATGAGTTTGCCGTCATCTTACAGCCCGCCAGCCAAACGTCAGTCAAGCGAGTCACAACACGCGTTAAACAACTCGTTGGCCAAGACCACCTGCTATCCAGCCATCAGATCAGTGCCTCGGTCGGATTTTCTGAGTATCGACAAGGCGACAATAACCTCTCTCTTTACGAGCGTGCTGACCAGAGCATGTACCGCCAGAAGCGCGCACGTTAATACTTTCCTCCTGCCGGTGAGATTGGGTATAGTGCTCCTTATCATCACTTGAGGAGACAATCATGAAAGTTGCAGACTGCTGTGATCTTATTCGCCAACGCTATGCCGAAATAGGCAGTGGTGAGCAAGGCTATATTCCCGCGGCGATCCACTGCGCGATCAACACCCTAAACGACGTTGCACAAGATCCGTCGATTCCTCAGTCACGTCGCGACCAAGCTGCATTTGCAGCAGCCAATTTATTGATTAGCGATCACGAGGATTAAGATGGATTTAAACAATTACGCGACCATGGATCCTGTGATGCTGATGAGCATCATCAACATGAAGCTGCGTGATGAATTCGATGGCTTGGACGATTTGGTTCGCTATTACGAGATAGATAAAGCCGCTCTCTGTGCTCGGCTTAAAGACGCGGGCTTTGACTACCTGGAAGCAACGAAGCAATTTCGATAATCAGGATTAAAACGAGAAAAGCGGACATGATGTCCGCTTTTTATCTCAATTCACCCTGTGAGCGTGTTCGCTTAACCCAGTGACACCCATAACACGGTTGCCACCAAAATAGGACACACGAACTTCACATAGGCGGGCCAAATTTTCCAAAAAAGGCTCTGTTCAATCTCTTCATAGCCCTCACGTAAGGCAGACAATTTACGGTCACGCGCCCAGATCCAGCCACCAAATAAACAAAACAGTAAAGCAGCAAAAGGCTGGAAGTATTGCGTCGCCACTTTTGCCACTAACCCGAACAAAGTACCAAAGTGGAAAACAATCACCGCACTCAACGCCGCAATCAAGCCGCCAAGCACCCAGCTTGTCAATTTACGATTTGATCCTAACCGCTCGCTAGCCAGTGCAACCGGACACTCGAGCATAGAAATAGAAGACGTCAGTGCGGCAATCGTCATTAATAAAAAGAAGACCAAAGACACATAGGGGCCAGCAGCACCTAAGCTTTCAAACAGCAAGGGTAACACGGTGAATACTAAAGTATCGGCGCTAAGTAAGCTGCCATCCTGAGCATAGATTTCGACGCCCTGATGCATCGCCACAAACATCGCTGGCAATACCACTAACCCCGCAACTACCGCCACAGCAGTATCCACCAAGGTCACACTCAAGGCCATCTTCGGCAAATTCTCTTTCTGGCTAAGGTAAGAGCCATAAATCAACATCGAGCACCCACCAATCGTCAGCGAAAAGAAGCCTTGCCCCATCGCGGCTAGCAACAAGTCTTTGTCCATGATCTTGCTAAAGTCTGGGATGAGATAGTGCTTTAGTCCTTCTGTCGCGCCTGGCAATGTCATGATGTAGATGAACATGGCGGCAAATAAGACAAATAGCGCAGGCATCAAACGCGTTGACCAGCGTTCGATCCCTTGCTTGACCCCGGCTTGGACGATAAAAATAGTCAAAACATAAAAAAGGATAGCACCAAACAGGTTACGCGACGCCGAAAAGCCTTTTAACCAAGCCGCTGTATCGGTAAATTGCAGGATCTCTGCGACCGCGGCGAGCAAAAATGACACTAACCAACCACCAACGATGCTATAAAACGCTAACACCATACAAGGCACCGCCAGGCCAATAAGACCCACACCACTGCCTAAGCGCTTCATTAGTGGGTTGTCACTTAATGCACGCATACTATCTAGCGGGTTAGCTCGACCATGACGGCCTATCGCCATCTCGACCACCAGCATCGGAAACGCGACCAGCAGAATCATCAGAAGATAGACGAGCAAAAAAGCGCCCCCGCCATTACTGGCCGCTTGCGTCGGAAACCCCCAAATATTACCGAGCCCAACCGCAGCCCCTGCTGCAGCGAGAACGAAGCCAATTCTAGTACCGAATAACTCGCGACTTGATGCCATTACCACTCACCTCATGTATCATTAGACTAGTACATTAAGTAATTCGGGAAAATTAAGCAAGCCCGGGGCGCTTAACTGCTCAATTAATCATCACTAGACGGGCATGCTATTATGCCGCCATGATGCGCGATGTTTCTTTTGTCCTCAGTTTAACGGAGTAAAAATAGGTAAACATCCGTTTGCAAAGACTAACGCTAACGTTGCCAAACGAGTCGCCATTGCTGACCACTCGCCCCTAGACGAACAAAATGGTCAGCCACCGCTACCACGCCCTGATCGTCACAGACAATAGGTTGCCGACGACGTAACCAACTTGGGATCGCCGCCTCTTGATAAAGCTTCTTTAATTTTCGCCGCCCTTGCCGCCCAACAGGATGCATTGCTAAGCCACTCGGATTAAAGTGGACCTTGAGCGTTGAGGTTAATGGTCCGAGCGCTAAACCTGGCGCTGTCGCCTCAAAGGGCAACAAGTGCAATTGTCCAAGCCCATCGGGTAACGTCAGGGGCTGCTCCAGTGTTAACTCTCCTTGCCACTGCGATAAGTCGGCACAAGGTGTGACGACATAAAGCTGTTGCTGATAGCGACGAATACTGACATCTGCGATCGTCAAACACGGGTTAGCGTCTTGTTTGGCGTGGATCACGTCACGGATAAGCACCTGTAACTGCGCATAAGTGAGCACCAACTTATATCGCTTTAGCCAATGACGGAGCAGCGCATGCGCCATGGCAGGATCCGCTTGGGGGAGTACCGCGATCGGTAACGCGCCTGAATCACTAAGTGCATTTTCCACTATCGGCGCGATAAAACGCGTCAGCAGTGAGGATTGCTCTGCACATAGGCGCTGTGTGCGTTGAACGGCTTGTCGAAAGCCAGGCCAGCGCGCATCGGCTTGCGGTAACCAGTGCTGACGTAAGAAGTTGCGATCAAAGCGAGTTTGCTGATTGCTAGGGTCATCAATCCAACTCAGCCCATGGCTGCTGGCATAGCTTGCAAGGGCAGCACGTGATTGGGCTAAGAGAGGCCGCACGAGCCAGCCCTGTCCTAATGGACGCACCTCGGGCATCCCTGCTAATCCGTCGAGGCCACTGCCACGCTTTAGCGCGAGGAAAAATGTTTCAACCTGATCGTCACTATGCTGCGCCGTCAACACTAAACCTTCCGGCTCTAGATGTTGTTGCAAGGCCTGATACCTTGCTTCACGCGCGGCGTGTTCAAGACTGAGCGCACTGTCGAGTTCAACATGCTCAACTCGACAGTCAAAGCCCGCTTGTGCAGCCCAGTGTTGGCATTGTCTCGCCCATTGTTCAGCCTGCAGTTGCAAACCATGATTAACGTGGACCACCCGATAACAATGCTGAGGATGCTGATCACGATACTGAGCCAACAGTGCAAGCAGCACCCGAGAGTCCAGACCACCGCTTAATGCGAGAATGATCTGCCGTGGCGTCGAGGTTAACGGTGCCAAACAATCACAAAGTTGTTGGTAAAGCATAGGCATTCACTGTTGATATAATCCGCCATTGTTGCTGGCCGCTGCTAAAAAGAAAAGGGCCCGAAGGCCCTTTTATCCCTATAAATACCATAACGGCTTAGCAATAACCGTAGTTCAATAAACGCTGGTAACGACGATCGCGCAGGCTTTCCGTATCCAAGCCTTCCAAATCAGCCAGCTGGGCCAACAAGGTGTCTTTAATACGCTCTGCCATCGCGGTTAAATCGCGATGGGCGCCCCCAAGTGGTTCGCTAATCACAGTATCAATTAAACCCAGCTCTTTAAGCCGTGGCGCTGTGATCCCCATTGCATCCGCCGCTTGAGGGGCTTTTGCTGAATCACGCCAAAGAATCGACGCACATCCCTCAGGCGAAATCACCGAATAGGTTGAGTATTGCAGCATGTTGACGTAATCGCCTACGCCTATCGCTAACGCTCCTCCAGAGCCTCCTTCACCGACCACATTACAAATAATGGGGACAGTTAACCCAGCCATTTCTTTAAGGTTTCGAGCAATCGCTTCCGACTGGCCGCGCTCTTCCGCGCCCACACCAGGATACGCGCCGGCGGTATCAATAAAGGTGATCACAGGAATATTAAACCGTTCCGCCATCTTCATCAGGCGTAATGCTTTACGGTACCCTTCTGGTTTTGGCATTCCAAAGTTACGTTTTACCTTTTCGTTAGTATCACGCCCTTTTTGGTGACCGATCACCATCACTGGACGCCCGTCAAGACGCGCCAATCCACCGACTAATGCTTTGTCGTCGGCATACGCACGATCGCCGGCCAGCTCATCAAATTCGTGAAAAATCCGGTTCAGATAATCGTAGGTGTAAGGGCGTTGTGGATGACGCGCCAACTGCGCGACTTGCCAAGCACCTAAATCAGCAAAAATCTTTCGAGTAAGCTCAACGCTTTTGGTTTCCAGCTGCTCGATTTCTTTATCTAAGTTAACCGCGTCTTCTCCGCCACGCTTGGACACCGCACGAAGGGCCTCAATTTTGGCTTCTAATTCTGCGATCGGTTTTTCGAACTCTAAAAAATTAAGACTCATACCAAGAGAATCCTATTGGTCACCGCCAGTGTACGCGATACGTCACCAGCCTGGCTTAGTTAAACTCTAATTCGACTTGATCATTACCGAGCAAGCCTTTCAAGGTGTCGATTAATTCATCGGTTGGCGTCACACGCCATTCCGCGCCTAAACGCAACCGAGCACGCGCATCATCACGCTGATAATAGATATTCACCGGCACCGTACCCGAACGATACGGCGCCAGTGCATCATGAAATCGTTCAAAAAAGGGGGCCTCTATTTGCTTAGACGACATCGATATGCCCAAACAACGCGCGTATTTTTCCCGCGCTTGGCTAATGTCCATCAATTCACGGGCGGTCATTTTAAGCCCCCCGTTGAAGTCATCAAAGCTGACCTGTCCTGAGACCACCAGAATGCGATCTTTCTCCACTAGATCAAGATATTTGTCGAGCACGTCAGAAAAAAGCATCACTTCCATCCGGCCCGAACGATCATCCAGGGTCAGTATCCCCAGCCGAGAGCCGCGTTTGGTGGTCATGACTCGCGCAGCAATCACCAACCCTGAAACGGTCGAGATCACATCGCGTTTAGTTGCGTGCGCATCTTCCAGCCGCCAGGTCACATAATTTTTCAGCTCTTTGCGGTAACTATTAATGGGATGACCGGTTAAATACAACCCTAGCGTTTCTCTCTCTCCCTCTAGCCATACTTTATCTGGCCAAGGGGCCGCATGCGCGTAGGCGTGCTCAACTTCTTCAGGGGCATCAGTTAATACCCCGAACATATCGGTTTGCCCATATGCTTCAGCTTGATGGTGTTGGCTCGCGGCGCGAATCGCTTCATCGACAGACGCCATCATCGCAGCACGATGTGGCCCCAGTTTATCCATAGCACCGGCGCGGATCAGCCGTTCAATCACACGTTTGTTGACTTTTTTAGTATCAATTCGAGCACAAAAATCAAACAAGTCTCGGAAATAACCGTCTTGCTCGCGAGCGGCGACAATTGTATCAATAGGGCCTTCGCCAACCCCTTTAATCGCCCCAATACCGTAGACAATCTCACCTTCGTCATTCACGGTAAAATGATGCAGACCCGCATTCACATCGGGCGGTAACACCGTCAGCTTCATGCGGCGACACTCTTCAACCAGCCCCACGACTTTATCGGTGTTATCCATATCAGCGGTCATCACCGCCGCCATAAACTCAGCGGGATAGTGCGCTTTTAGCCACAGCGTTTGATAAGAAACTAGCGCATATGCCGCTGAATGCGATTTGTTAAAGCCGTAACCGGCGAACTTTTCTACTAAGTCGAAGATGCGCATCGCCAGCTCGCCATCAATGCCGTTGGCGATCGCCCCTTTCTCAAAGATTGCACGCTGCTTGGCCATTTCTTCGGGCTTTTTCTTACCCATGGCACGACGCAGCAAGTCTGCACCGCCCAGAGTATACCCCGCTAGCGTTTGCGCAATCTGCATCACCTGCTCTTGATAGAGAATGATGCCATAAGTCGGCTCAAGCGTTTCTTGCAGTGACGGATGTTGCCACTTCTCATCGGGATAAGAAACCTGCTCTCGGCCATGCTTACGGTCAATAAAGTTATCGACCATCCCTGATTGCAACGGGCCCGGCCGGAACAACGCCACCAAAGCGATCATGTCCTCAAAACTATCGGGCTGAAGACGCTTGATCAGCTCTTTCATGCCACGTGATTCCAGCTGGAAAACCGCGGTCGTCTCGGCTTTACGCAACATCGCAAAGGATGCCTGATCGGTCATCGGGATCGCGGTAATATCAATCGGATCCAGCCCTTTGGCTTTCAAGCGAGGATTGATCATGCCCAACGCCCAGTCGATGATCGTCAGGGTTCGCAGGCCCAGGAAATCAAACTTCACCAAGCCTGCGGTTTCAACATCATTTTTATCGAACTGGGTAACAGGGTGGTGTCCCTCGCTATCACAATAGAGTGGCGAGAAATCGGTAATCGTCGTGGGCGAAATCACTACCCCGCCCGCATGCTTACCCGCGTTACGTGTAACCCCTTCCAGCTTCCGCGCCATGTCGATCAGCGCTTTGACTTCTTCATCATTGTTATAGACTTCGACCAGCTGGGGCTCTGCGTCAAAGGCTTTCTCAAGAGTCATCCCTGGATCAGGAGGCACAAGTTTAGAAATGCGATCAACAAAGCCGTAAGGGTGTCCCAACACCCGACCTACATCGCGAATAACCGCCTTGGCCGCCATGGTACCAAAGGTAATGATCTGAGATACCGCATCACGTCCGTACATTTCGGCGACATGGTCGATCACCAGATCCCGTTTATCCATACAGAAATCGACATCGAAATCCGGCATCGAGACACGCTCGGGATTCAAGAAGCGCTCGAAAAGCAGATCAAATTGCAGCGGATCCAGGTCGGTGATTTTGAGGGCATACGCAACCAATGAGCCAGCGCCCGAACCGCGCCCTGGACCAACGGGGATATCGTTATCTTTTGACCATTGGATAAACTCCATGACGATCAAAAAGTACCCGGGAAATCCCATTTGGTTAATCACGCCAAGCTCACGCTCTAAGCGTGCGTCATAGTCGGGTCGTCGACGTGCTCTTTCTGCTTCATCAGGAAACAAAAAGGCGAGACGTTCTTCCAACCCCTCTTGCGAGCGTTTAACCAGGTACTGATCAATGTCCATTCCCTCGGTCGGGAAGTTCGGTAAGAAGTATTCGTTTAGCCGAACAGGCACATTACAGCGTTTGGCTATTTCAACACTGTTGGTGAGTGCTTCGGGAATATCCGCAAACAGCTCACACATTTCTTGCTCAGTGCGTAAATACTGCTCTGCACTGTAGTGTTTAGGCCGACGCGGATCATCGAGCGTAAAGCCATCATGAATCGCGACGCGAATTTCGTGAGCATCGAATTCATCGGGCGAGAGAAAACAGACTTCATTGGTCGCCACTACAGGTAAATCATGCTCGGCAGCAAAGTCGACCGCAAAATGAAGGTAGCTCTCTTCATCTTGGCGTCCGGTCCGCACCAACTCCATATAGTAAGCGTTAGGAAAGTACCGCTGGTAGAAGTGTGCGCACTGTTCGGCGAGCGCTTGGTTGCCTTTCAGTAAAGCACGACCCAAATCACCACGACAGCCGCCAGATAGCACAATTAGGCCTTCGGCATGGTCAACGAGCCATTGTTGATCAATCACAGGACGATGCTGCACATGGCCGCGCAAATACGCTTTGGAGATCAGTAATGTCAGGTTTTTGTACCCAACTTTATTGGTGGCAAGCAGGGTTAGCTGACATAACTCATCGCCAAACGCATCAGACTGAACATTAAAATCTGCCCCGATAATGGGCTTAATACCCACATTGTTCGCAGTGTTATAGAACTTAACCAACCCACATAAATTACTGAAATCGGTGAGTGCCATCGCAGGCATGCCCATTTCCGCCACTTTTTTTACCAATGGCGGCACTTTGGACACTCCATCAACCATGGAGTAATCACTATGAATGCGTAAGTGGACGAAACGTGGCTCAGACATAAAACTCGCTACTTCACTATGATTGGCTGAGATAAATAGCGCGCACTAGTCGATACCGAGCGCGCGTTTAACCGGCTTAAAGCTCTTACGATGCATCGGTAAGGCACCGTGCTCAGCTAAAGCGGCCATATGAACTTTGGTCGGATACCCTTTATGTTGGGCAAATCCGTAGCCTGGATACGCGGCATCCAGCAACGCCATTTCATGATCGCGATCGACCTTGGCTAAAATTGAGGCGGCACTGATTTCCGCCACGCGTAAGTCACCTTTCACAACGGCTTGCGCCGGCATCGGTAAGTCAGGTACGCGATTACCGTCAATCAGCGCATAATCTGGAGTAACCGACAGCCCATTCACCGCACGCTGCATCGCTAGCATCGTGGCGTGTAATATATTGAGTGCATCAATTTCATCAGGCTCAGCACGTCCAACAGACCATGAAAGCGCTTTTTGCTTGATCTGATCATACAGCGCAAGCCGCTTTTTCTCGCTCAATTTCTTTGAATCGGTTAATCCAACAATCGGCTGATTGGGATCTAAAATCACCGCCGCTGTCACCACCGCGCCGACAAGCGGGCCTCGCCCGACCTCATCAACACCAGCAATCACGTTGGCGTCCGGGTATACAAAAGGTTGTTCAGTCATGGTGACCCAATAGTGTTAATACTGCCTTGGCGGCGGAGGCATCCGCATTTTGACGAATGGTTTGATGCAACGCAGTAAAGGTGGACAACAGTGCTTGATTATCGCTATCAAGCTGATCACTAACGGCCTTCGCTAACGCCTCTGGCTGACAGTCTTCCTGTAGCAGTTCAGGCACCAGTGGCGCGTCTGCTAAAATATTCGGCAACGAGACATACTGGGTCTTAAGCAAACGCTTTGCCAGCCATGCTGTCAGTGGTTTCACGCGGTAGCCCACCACCATAGGACGCTTGAGTAACATGCATTCAAGCGCGACGGTTCCCGACGCCAGCAACACAGAATCGGCCGCACTAATAACCTGGCGCGCCGTATCGTCAACCAAGGTAAACGAAAGCTCTGGGGCAATGGCCTGCCAAGCTTGCTCAAACTGTTCGCGACGTGCCGAGTTAACCAAAGCAACCACAAAGCCAAGTTCCGGATAACGTGCCGCAAGCTGTTGGCAGGCTTGTATGAACGGCGGGGCTAACATCGCCATCTCACTGCCGCGACTTCCCGGAAGGACCGCTAACCAACGTTTATTGGGGTCAAGCCCCAGGGTTTGCTGTGCCGCCGTTTTATCCACTTGCATCGGAATGCTATCCGCCATGGTGTGACCGACAAAGGCACACGGCACGTCGAACTTATCGTAAAACGCTTTTTCAAAGGGCAGAAACGCTAAGACAAGATCCGTGGCGGCCGCAATTTTAAAGATCCGCTTTTGCCGCCACGCCCACACTGACGGGCTGACGTAATGGACGGTTTTTATTCCGGCTTTTTTTAATGATGCTTCAAGACGTAAGTTAAAGTCCGGCGCATCAATACCAATAAAGACATCAGGCGGATGAGCAGTAAAGTGCTTCACCAGCGCGGCCTTCACATTCAATAAACGCGGCAGTCGACCCAAGACCTCGACCAACCCCATCACGGACAGCTCTTCCATATCAAACAGGCTCTGGCAGCCTTGCGCTATCATTCGTGGGCCGCCAATGCCGACAAATTCAATATTCGGGTGCTGGGCGCGCAGTGCCTTGATGAGGCCTTCACCTAAAACATCGCCGGAGATTTCTCCGGCGACGATTCCAACCCGTAATGGACGCTCACTCGGTAACATTAACGAATAACGCCTCGCGTTGAGCGTGCAAAAAAGTCAACAAACAACGCCAATGCAGGTTCGTCTTCTGCTTGCGCCGCGAGCTCTTTTTTCACTTCTTCTAACGTTTTACCGGCGCGATACATGTTTTTATACACCGCACGAATGGCCCGAATGGCGGACTTGTCGAAGCCACGGCGTTTGAGACCCTCCACATTGATCCCAAACGGTGCGCAGTGATTGCCTTGAGCCATCACATACGGTGGCACGTCTTGAACCACAATGGATCCGCCGCCGAGCATGGCATGACTACCAATGACGCAGAACTGGTGAATAGCTGACATCCCGCCCACTATCGCGTAGTCATCGACATGGACGTGTCCTGCCAAGGTCGCATTGTTGGCAAAAATACAATGATTCCCTACCACACAATCATGGGCGACGTGGGCATTAATCATAAACAGGTTGTCGCTGCCAACTTTGGTTTCGCCTTTATCTTGCACCGTCCCGCGGTGCATGGTCACGCTTTCCCGAATGGTATTGCGATCACCAATTTCCAATGTTGTTGGCTCACCAGCATATTTAAGATCTTGGCATGCTTCACCAATGGAGGCGAACTGATAGATTCTATTATCACAACCAATACGCGTAGGCCCTTTGATCACCACATGGGTCATCACTTCGGTTCCTGCACCGATCTCTACGCCCTTCCCCACATAAGAAAAGGCGCCAATTTTTACGTTTTCCCCCAGAACTACACCGTCTTCGACAACGGCAGCGGGATGGATATAGGCAGTTTCGTGGATCACAATTAGATCTCTCTTCTTGCGCACTTTAATTGAGCCGAGCAGACAACATCACCATCGACTTTTGCGACGCCAGTAAAGGCCGCAATACCTCGGCGCTCTTTAATAAATTCTACCTCGAGAACCAGTTGGTCGCCTGGCGAGACTGGGCGGCGGAATTTAGCATTATCAATGCTTGCAAAATAGTATAGCTCGTTGTCTTTCGGCTTACCGAAGGTCTTAAACGCGAGCAAGCCTGTCGCTTGCGCCATCGCCTCTAGGATCAGTACGCCTGGGAACACCGGCAGCTGCGGAAAATGCCCGGTGAACTGAGGCTCATTAGCCGTAATATTTTTAATCGCGTGAAGGTATTGCCCTTCTTCAAAATCGGTAACACGATCAATCAACAAAAAAGGATAGCGGTGTGGTAACAGCTCTTTGATTTCATTGATATATAGAACTTTGTTTTCGCGAGTCAAGGTAGTATTCCCGTTCAAATCCAATACTGACTTCATTAACGCAAAACGGCCCGCGTTACTAAGGCGGGCCTGCTATTCTCGGCGTTAATCTTGTTTGTCGAGCTGATGTTCCAGCTCTTTAAGTCGCTTGTGCATCTCGTCAATTTTGAGCACACGCGCGGCTGTTTTCCGCCACTCGCGGTTGGGCTGTAACGGAATACCGGACGAATACATGCCCGGCTCAGTGATTGGCCGCATTACCATCGCCATTCCTGTGATGGTCACGTTATCTGTGATTTCCATATGGCCATTAAACACGCTGGCGCCACCGATAATGCAGTGTTTGCCTACTTTGAGGCTGCCTGCCATTACCGTTGCACCCGCGATTGCCGTGTTCTCACCAATCGAGACATTATGCGCAATCTGGCACTGATTGTCGATAATCACGCCATCAGCAATCTCGGTATCATCCAACGCCCCACGGTCGATAGTGGTACAGGCACCTATTTCGACTCGGTTACCAATCACAACCCGGCCAAGCTGAGGGATTTTAATCCAGTTGCCTTTGTCATTGGCGTAGCCAAACCCATCTGCGCCGATCACTGTTCCTGCTTGAACCAAACAATCTTGACCGATAACGACATGATGATAGACGCTAACATTGGCCCACAGTTTTGTCCGCGCGCCGAGTTTTGCGCCCTTACCAATAAAGCAACCTGCACCAATTTGAACGTTGTCACCAATCAACGCCCCAGATTCAATCACCGCATTAGGGCCAATGGCGACGCCTTCACCTAGGACGGCATCACTTGCAACGACCGCTGACGACGCGATATCGGTGGCGCAGGCAGGGGTCGTATCTAAAATTTGTGCGACCTTCGCGTAGGCTAAATAGGGGTCTGACACCACCAAGGCATTGCCATGACAATAAGCAAGATCGCCTTCTTTAAGCATCACCGCGCTAGCACGACACAGTGCAAGACCCTTCCGATATTTCGGACTCGATAAGAAGGTAATTTGCCCTTCTCCCGCTGAATTCATCCCTGCAAGCGAGGTTATCGTTACAGCGCCGTCTCCGTGGAGCTGTGCATCCAGTTTTTCCGCTAATTCAGCGAGAGTAATTGAAACCATGGGCTCCTCGACGGTTAGTTAACTGCGTTAATCACTTTTTCAGACAAATCATCACTTGGGTTCGCATACAAAACGGCATTGGCATCAATCACGATGTCATAGCCCTCTTGCTCTGCTACTTTATCGACGGCTTTTTTCAGCTTTTGCACCAGCTTAGACTCTTCTTGGCCGCCGCGCTTGCGCTGATCTTCCTGCAAGGCTTTTACTTTGAGTTTATAGTCAGACTCCATCGACTGAAGCTCGCGTTGTAGCTTCACGCGCTCGTCTTCGCTCATCAGCTCACCATTACGTTTAAGTTTTTCTACGCCTTTTGAGAGCTTTTCTTTCAAACGTTCAATCTCTGCGACGCGATCTTTAAATTCACCACGCAATTTCTCATTGAGGTTATTTTTTTGCGCTAGCTGCGACATCACAGCGCCGGTTGATACGTAGCCCACTTTCTGTGCAGCATCAGCCGCTGATGCGTACATGGACGTGGTCAATACCGCGACACTCAGTCCCGCTGCTTTCAAAAATGATTTCACAATAGTCTCCTTTCTGATCATCAGAATGTGCGCCCGATCGTGAAGGTAAAGAACTCTTCATCGTCGCCAGGCTGGCTAGTTATAGGTTTTGCGATGGAAAACACCAAAGGTGCCATCGGTGACATCCACTGCAGTGCCACACCGTAAGCGGCACTGATATTGGATGGATCTGAATAATCCTTAATATTATCCCGGCCACTGTAAGCAGCAGCGGCGGATACGTCATACTCGGTATCCCACACTGAAGCGGCATCGATAAACACACTGGTACGGATTTGTTCGCGCGCTTCCTCTGAGGCAAACGGTGTTGGCACAATCAACTCGGCACTGGCGCGTGCCATAGCATTACCGCCTACAGAATCTGAAGAGCCGTAATCCCCTTCATTATTCTCAACATCATCACTATTTGGCTGAGGTGAACCACCCTTGCCATAGACTGCTTTCGGCCCAACCGAGTTTGAGCGGAAACCGCGCAACGAGGAGAACCCCCCCGCGTAATAGTTTTCATAAAACGGCAGCATATGGTCTTGGCCATTGGTTTGGCCATAACCGTTACCATACGCAAGTCGGCCACGCATCAATAGGGTGAATTCATGTTCTTGCGTCAACGGCACGTATTGGCGAATATCGTACTGCATTTTAAAATACTGAACGTCTGAGCCCGGTACTGTCATGCGGTAAGACGCTCGCTGATAATTACCGGCAGTCGGGAAGTAACCACGGTTAAGGTTGTTACGCGTCCATGAAACGGACATATCAAAATCATCGACTTCGAGTCCACCATTGTTCGTACGGTTATCATCGTGACGGTCAAGAAATTTCTTGATTTGGTAGTACTCACCAATATTTTCGATTTTGTTGTGGGTGTAACCGAGCGAGAAGTCGATCGAATTCAGCTCATCGGTCCAAAAGCCCCACGTCAGGTTGGTACCGTAACTCTCGTTGGTATACTCAACGATGTTGGCGTCACGCGCCTCAAACTCGTTGTAGAAGACCTTACCGCCAAGGCTGACACCGTCGAGGGTAAAGTAAGGGTCACGGTATTCAAGCGTTAGGTTTTTACGGTAATCATTGACCATGGCGTTGATGCCAAAGCGATTACCGGTACCGGCAAAGTTATCTTGCTGCAAACCGAGCTGTAAACTGGCGCCTGACTCGGTGCCATAACCGATACCAAAGTTGATGCTGCCTGAGTTAGCTTCTTTGACTTTATAGTTAACATCGACTTGATCGTCCGTGCCTGGTACGCGCTGAGTGTCCACTTCAACATTCTGGAAAAAGCCGGTACGACTCAACCGCTCTTTCCCCCGAGTGACCGCTTTGGCGTTTAGCCAGGTTCCTTCCAGCTGTCGCATTTCACGGCGTAACACTTCATCTTTAGACGTGGTATTCCCGGAAAAGCGGATATTGCGCACGTAGATACGCTTACCCGGCTCGACATTCACGGTCAGTGAGACTTGTTGATTGTCATCGTCAAAAGTCGGCATGGTATTGACTTTGGGGTAGGCAAAGCCGGTTTCACCAAGATGGCGCTTAATGGCCTCTTCGAGTGCAGTCACCTTATCGCCATTGTAGGTATCACCACGGGTAAAGCTGACCAATGAACGGTAAGTGTCTTCGTTTTGCGGATCGCCACGAAAGTTGACATCAGCAATCTCATACGGCTTGCCTTCATTCACATTCAGAGTGATGTAAACACCCTTTTTATCTGGCGAAATAGCCACCTGGGTCGATTCAACGCGAAACTTTAAATACCCACGATTGAGATAAAAATTACGCAGTTTTTCCAGATCGCCCGCAAGCACCTGCTTTTGATACTTTTCGTTGGCTAAGAAATTCCACCACGGCACATCGGCACGCAAATCGAAGCTATCGCGTAATGCGTCATCACTGAAGACGTCGTTGCCCACGAAATTGATCTGCTCAATCTTGGCCGAGACACCCTCAGTAAATACAAACTTCAAATCTGCACGGTTTCGTGGCAAAGGCGTAACAACGGCTTTTACCGACGCACTGTATTTACCCACACTGTAGTAAAAGTCTTCTAAACCTTTTTCAATTTTGCTGAGTTTAGTCCGATCAAGCGCCTCACCGACGCGCAACCCAGAAGAGGTGAGGTTTTCTTGTAGCTGCTCTTTTTTAATTGCTTTGTTGCCTGAGAACGAAATGCTCGCAATAGTAGGACGCTCCACGACTTTAACCAGCAAGGTTTGATCATCGCGATAGACGCGCACATCCTCGAAATTACCCGAGGCAAACAGTGCATTTATCACATCCGCCACATCCTCGTCGTCGACGTTGTCACCGACACGGACCGGCATCGATAGCAATGCAGCTCCTAAGCTGACGCGCTGTAGGCCTTCAAAGCGGATATCGCTTACCTCGAATGTGTCAGCATGCGCCATACTGCTGCTGATTAAAAGAGACGCTATTAATAGTTTTTTCATCGCCATGTGCTATCTGACTTATCCTTGAATACTAACCGTTTAAAGTCGGGCGAAGTCGTTAAACAATGCCACTGCCATCACCATCATCAACACGGCAGCGCCGATACGATACCCAAAGTCCTGTACACGCTCGGAAACCGGTTTTCGTGTCACAGCCTCAATCCCAAAGAACAGCAAATGGCCGCCATCTAATACGGGCAGAGGAAGTAAATTGATAATGCCTAGGTTCACACTGATCAGTGCCATGAACCCTAAAAATGAGATCAATCCGATCTCTGCTGTCATGCCCGCGCCTTTCGCGATCGATATAGGACCACTTAAGTTGTTCACACCCACATCACCGGTGATCAGTTTTTTTATCATATTGACGGTCATGCTGATCACTTGGCCCGTTTTATTGACCGCTTCTGGTATCGCCGCTAACGGCCCATATTGTTGCGTGAAACGGTATGATTCCGGCCATGCTGCCATTTGAGGAGCAATCCCCGCATACCCTGTCATTTGACCTTCAACATCACGCGCATCCGGGGTGAGTGTCAAATTTTGCGTTTCCCCATCGCGGACGATTGTCAGCGACAAGCTTTGATTGGGACTTCGTTTGATCACCGCAACGAGCGCTTGCCATGATGCCAACTCAGTATCATCCACGGCAACGATCTTATCACCTTGTTCGAGTCCAGCTTGCGCTGCCGCGCTCTGTTCAACGACTTGTGCGACCGACAATGTGATCGCGGGTCGATAAGGCGTGATGCCAAGCGTCGTCAAAGGTGATTGTTTTTCTGGATCAAACTGCCATTGCGTGAGATCTAGGGTGTAATCGCGTTGATAAGTTTGCGCCGGACTCTGTTTCGCAGTGAGGGTCATGCTCTCATCACCAATATGCCCGATCAACGCAAAATTAACCGCTTGCCAATCAGCGGTTTCGACGCCGGAAACTTGGGTTAGTTCCATTCCTGATTCGATTCCGGCTTCAGCAGCAATCGAGTTGGGGGATATTTCGCCGATCACAGGTTTGACAGCAGGAACACCGATCATCATCACCAGCCAATACGCAAAGGCGGCAAAGATAAAGTTAGCGATAGGGCCGGCGGCGACAATGGCGCTACGTTGCCACAGGGGTTGGTTGTTAAATGCGCGGTGCTTGTCTGCGTCAGGAACGGCCTCAATACGCTCATCCAACATTTTGACGTAGCCACCGAGCGGGATCGCAGCAATCACGTATTCGGTATTGTCTTTGCCGTACCAGCGCCATAATGCGCGACCAAAACCAATTGAAAAACGCTCAACCTTTACACCACAGCGACGAGCGACCCAAAAGTGACCGTATTCGTGAATTGCAACCAGTATGCCAAGCGCGACAATAAACGCCGCCGCGTTCCAAAGAAAATCGCTCATTTTGTCACCTTAGTAATCTGCTCATTGGCAGCCATGCGAGCTATTCTATCCAGCTCAAATAAGCAATCCAAGCTTGTTGGCGAGGGAAGCGATGATTGGGTCAATACCTGCTCATTGATGCGAGCAATATCCATAAAGCTGATTTTTCCGGCAAGAAACGCGGCGACAGCTTGCTCATTGGCGGCATTGAGCGTGGTGGTTGCTGCTTGCCCCTGCTCACAGGCTGCGATCGCGAGCGAAAGACAAGGATAACGACACGCATCCGGTGCCATAAAAGTAAATTCGCCAATTTGAGTGAAATCAAGAGGCGCTACCGACGCTTGAACGCGATCAGGATATCCCATTGCATGAGCAATCGGCGTACACATATCGGGCGTACCCAATTGCGCGAGCACCGAGCCATCACACATCTGTACCATGGAGTGGATCACTGACTGCGGGTGGATCACCACGTCCAGTTGATGAGGCTGGGCGTTGAATAACCATCGCGCCTCTATGTATTCCAAACCTTTATTCATCATAGTTGCAGAATCGACCGAGATTTTTGGCCCCATCGACCAATTAGGATGTGCGATGGCCTCTTCAACACTGACGGTCGCTAAGCTTTGTGGGTCACGATAGCGAAATGGTCCACCCGAGCCTGTTAGCAAAATTTTATTGACGCCGGCCGATTGCAAATCACAGCGTCCAGGCTGTTGCTGCACGGATTGCGGCAAGCATTGAAAGATCGCATTGTGTTCACTATCGATGGGCAGCAGCTCAGCGCCGTATTGATAAACAGCATCAATAAAAAACTGCCCAGACATTACCAAGGCTTCTTTATTGGCAAGCAGCACCCGTTTGCCCGCTTTAACCGCCGCCATTGTTGAAGACAGCCCGGCCGCACCAACAACTGCCGCCATCACCATATCCACTTCAGGTAATGCCGCAAGGTGACATAAACTGTCCTCGCCAGCGAGTACTTCGGTGCCGATCCCTTTTTCACGCAACGCATGACGCAGCTGTTGCGCTGACGCGCGATTGGCCATCGCGGCGTAAGCAGGTTGCCAATCGACACATAACGCAATCATTTTCTCGACATTGGTATGTGCAGCCAATGCCGTGACTTCAAACTTTTCAGGGTTGGCTGCAACTACTTTTAAGGTACTGGAACCAATAGAACCTGTGGCGCCTAATACGGTGATTCTTTGCATGTCGAAGACTCGTTTCACTTAATTCGCAAATGCGAAGTACAACACGGTAAACACTGGGAACGCTGCCGTTAAGCTATCAATGCGATCAAGAATGCCCCCATGACCTGGAAGCAAATTACCACTGTCTTTCACGCCAGCGACGCGTTTAAACATGCTCTCCGCTAAGTCACCCAACACGGACGCCAAGGCGGTCACCACAGTGACAGCCAAGAACACGCCAACATTGGCGAAATGGATGTTTAACAGATGCGTCCCTAACCAGGTCACTGCCACTGCCGCAGTGAGCCCACCCAGTAATCCTTCGAGGGTTTTATTCGGGCTGACCGCAGGGGCCATTTTATGTTTACCGAACTTTTTCCCGGCAAAATAGGCACCACTATCTGCGCACCAAACAAGAACAAAAACCAGCAGCACTAACTTGGCGCCATAAAAAGAGGAGAACTGGTAGTCTGTTGCACGCAACAGCAAGACACTCCACATAAACGGTAACAGGGTAACGAGACCAAAGAGTAGGCGTAGTAACTTGCTGTGGGTCCAATATGCCCCTGAGCGAGGGTATGAGAGCACTAACACGGTTGCGAATAGCCACCAAGCCGCGCCGGTTGCCGCCAGTGCGAAAGGTGGCAGTGTGACATGCCCGAGCGCCATGGCACTAAAAGGAATACTAAAGAGCGAAAGTGCCAGCGCTGCAGCGGGGATAATAAAGGTAAAAAGACGCGAAGACGCCGAGACAAACTGCGTCCATTCCCAAAGTCCAATTAAAGTGACAGCCGCTATCGCTGCAACAAATGCAGGAAACGGTAAGTAAAAGACTCCAGCGACCACTAACGGGACTAACAAGGCCGCGGTTAAAACACGTTGTTTGAGCAAACTGATTCCTCGTGGTTACTTATCCGTTGTTATCATGGCTTTAATTTGCTCGCCGGTGCAGCCAAAACGTCGTTCACGATTGACATACCAAGCCACGGCATCATACAAACTTTGTTCGTTGAAATCAGGCCAATATTGCTCGGTAAAACATAACTCTGCATAGGCAGCTTGCCATAAAATAAAGTTACTGATGCGGCATTCGCCGCTGGTGCGGATCATTAAATCGACATCCGGTAAATCTGCCAACATTAAATGACGCGCAATATCCTGTTCCCCAATATCATTGGGTTGTAAGTGACCGGCGACAACCTGTTCAGCGACACGACGTGTTGCCTGGGTAATATCCCATTGCCCACCGTAATTCGCCGCAATATTGAGTACCAAACGGTCATTATTTGCCGTTAACGCTTGAGCTTCGGCAATTTTCGTTTGCAAAGAAGGGCTGAATCGAGAGGTGTCACCAATAATGCGTAATTGCACACCGTGACTGTCGAGCCGTTTAGCTTCACGCGATAGCACATTGATAAATAGCTCCATCAATACGCTGACTTCGTCTTCTGGACGACGCCAGTTTTCACTACTAAACGCAAATAAAGTTAGCGCTTTCACACCAAGCTCAGACGCCGCCTTGACGGTCTTACGTACCGCTTTGACGCCCGCTTTATGCCCGAACACACGGGCTTTTCCGCGAGCCTTGGCCCAGCGTCCATTGCCATCCATGATAATGGCGATGTGTTGCGGTAAAGCGGCAGATTCGAGCTGCGCATCAAGAGACTGGGAACTCATGTTTCTCCTTGGCAAATAAAAAGCGCTGTACTGCACGCACAGCGCTTTAGCATTGGCGGTAAAGTCTAATGAGATTTAGACTTCCATCAACTCTTTTTCTTTTGCATCAAGAAGTGCATCAACATTCTTAACCGCTTCATCAGTCAACTTTTGAATGTCATCTTG
The DNA here is from genome assembly GCF_001996245.1 of Salinivibrio sp. MA607. Classification (NCBI taxonomy): domain Bacteria; kingdom Pseudomonadati; phylum Pseudomonadota; class Gammaproteobacteria; order Vibrionales; family Vibrionaceae; genus Salinivibrio; species Salinivibrio sp. MA607. The sequence continues at coordinate 25,348 of NZ_MUFJ01000018.1, forward strand.
CGCACGGTGCTCGTCGTCTTCTGAAATTTCTTTGTCTTTTAATAGGGCCTTGAGATCACTATTGGCATCACGACGGATGTTACGTACTGCAACACGCGCATTTTCACCTTCAGAACGAACAACTTTCACCATGTCTTTACGGCGATCTTCGGTCAGTGGTGGCAAAGGCACACGGATCACGGTACCTGCTGAGGCTGGGTTCAAGCCTAGGTCAGAGGTCATGATCGCCTTTTCAACCGCTTGGGTTACTTGCTTGTCATACACGCTAATCGCCAAGGTACGCGAATCTTCAGCAACAATAGACGCAAGTTGGTTTAAAGGCGTTTGCGCGCCGTAATACTCAACGGTAAGGCCTTCTAGTAGGCTTGGATGTGCACGCCCAGTGCGCAGTTTACCTAACGTGTGCTTAAGCGCTTCTACACTTTTTTCCATACGCGCTTTGGCGTCGTCTTTTATGTCATTAATCACGGGAATATCCTTGCGATTGAATTAATTTGTAAGATTATGCCACCAATATTGGCTTAGCTGTTAGTGATCAAGGTGCCTTCTGCTTCACCCATCACGACACGGCGTAACGCACCTGGCTTATTCATGTTAAATACACGAAGAGGCAGTTTATGGTCGCGTGCAAGTGTAAATGCGGCCAAATCCATCACTTTCAACTCTTTTTCTAACACATCTTGATATGTCAGCGAGTCATAAAGTGTTGCATCTGGGTTTTTGGTTGGATCATCACTGTATACACCGTCGACTTTGGTCGCTTTAATCACCACATCGGATTCAATTTCAATACCGCGTAAACAGGCAGCCGAGTCGGTAGTAAAGAAAGGGTTACCGGTCCCAGCAGAGAAAATCACCACGCGACCATTACGAAGTTGGCTGATGGCTTCAGCCCAGTTATAGCTGTCACATACACCGTTTAGAGGAATCGCTGACATCACTCGTGCGTTCACATAGGCACGATGAAGTGCGTCACGCATCGCCAACCCGTTCATCACGGTGGCTAACATACCCATGTGATCGCCCACAACACGGTTCATTCCCGCCTCAGCAAGACCCGCACCACGGAATAAATTCCCGCCACCGATGACCAATCCTACCTGAACACCCAGCTCGACCAGTTCTTTTATTTCTTGCGCCATACGATCAAGCACGGTGGGATCGATACCGAATCCATCTTTGCCCTGCAGGGCTTCACCGCTCAGTTTAAGTAAAATTCGTTGATATGCAGGCTTAGGATTTGTAGTCATTTCACTACCTTTCTATTAGGCACTAATTAGGGAAGAAGGTTATGGAAGACCGCGGCGAGCACCGCGGTCTGAGTCAGCAAGAATTAGCTTTGTTGTACAGCTGCAACTTCTGCAGCAAAGTCTACTTCTTCTTTCTCGATGCCTTCGCCCACTTCAAAACGGATGAAGTTAGTCACTTCGGCACCTTTTTCTTTCAGCATTTGACCCACAGTTTGTGCTGGATCCATCACGAATGCTTGACCTGTCAGAGAAATTTCACCGGTGAATTTCTTCATACGGCCAACAACCATTTTCTCTGCGATATCAGCTGGCTTGCCTGATTCCATTGCGATATCAACTTGAATTTTCTTCTCTTTTTCAACAACGTCAGCAGGCACATCTTCAGGGTTCACGTAGTCAGGCTTAGACGCGGCAATGTGCATAGCAACGTGCTTGATGGTTTCTTCGTCAGCTTTCGCAGCAACAACTACACCGATACGATCGCCGTGACGGTAAGAACCGACTTTCTCGCCTTCGATGAATGAAACACGGCGGATATCCATGTTTTCACCGATTTTTGCAACAAGCTCAGCACGCTGCTGTTCGAATTTTTCTTTCAGCGCGTCGATTGCTAGGCCTTCAGCCAGTGCTGTTTCTGCCACTTGGTTAGCAAATGCAGCGAAATTCGCATCTTTAGCAACAAAGTCAGTTTCACAGTTAATTTCAACGATCGCAGCTTTGCCGTCGTTTTCTTTAACTAGGATGACACCTTCAGCAGCAACACGGCCAGCTTTCTTCGCTGCTTTTGCCGCGCCGCTCTTACGCATGTTTTCGATTGCAACTTCGATGTCAGCGTTCGCTTCAACCAGTGCTTTTTTACATTCCATCATGCCAGCGCCAGTGCGCTCGCGCAGTTCTTTAACCAGGGCAGCGGTAACAGTTGCCATTGTTCAATCCTCGATTCGAAACTATTTTGGGTAAAAAACAGGGGCCCGATATCGGCCCCTGCTAACCATACTTAGCTTACAGCATGAAAGATGACACGCTGATGGCTAAGAACGCTCACAAGGAGCTGTCGTCTTACTCAGCGACTTCAACCAGCTCGTCTTCTGCTTGCGTGACGATGTCTTGGCTACGGCCTTCTTTGTAAGCGTCAGACGCTGCGTTCAGGTACAGTTGGATAGCGCGAATTGCGTCATCGTTACCTGGGATTACGTGATCAACGCCGTCAGGGTTAGAGTTAGTATCTACCACTGCAAAGACTGGGATGCCCAGATTATTCGCTTCTTTGATGGCAATGTGCTCGTGATCCGCATCGATAACGAACATTGCATCAGGTAGGCCGTTCATGTTCTTGATACCACCCAGTGATTTGTCGAGTTTTTCCATCTCACGGGTGTACATCAGCGCTTCTTTTTTGGTCAGCTTTTCAAACGTACCGTCACTCGCTTGAGTTTCCAGATCTTTTAGACGTTTGATAGATGTGCGAACGGTTTTCCAGTTGGTCAGCATGCCGCCCAACCAACGGTTACTTACATAAAACTGCTCGCAGTTTTCTGCTGCCGTTTTTACCGCTTCGCTTGCTGCGCGCTTAGTACCAACAAACAGAACTTTACCTTTACGCTCACCGATTTTTGACAGTTCAGCCAGTGACTCGTTGAACATTGGTACGGTTTTTTCAAGGTTGATGATGTGCACTTTGTTACGTGAACCAAAAATGAATGGCTTCATTTTTGGGTTCCAGAAACGAGTTTGGTGACCGAAGTGTACACCCGCCTTGAGCATGTCGCGCATTGAAACAGTAGCCATGATAAATTCCTCTCGGGGTTAGGCCTCCACATATCCCATTTACCGACCCGTTAGTGGGCACCCCGGTCAATGTGTCGATATGTGTGTGATTTAAGAATAAAAATGATAATTGAACCCCATCAAACTGAAACCTAGCTCGGCTAGACCTAGCATGGCTAGATTGATCATAATGACGGTTTTCGGCGCGCTTTATATCACAAACACATGGGTAAAATCCAGTTAAATTGCGCGCGCAATCCGCCTAAACCTATACGATGACCGCGCGGAATGCTTCTCTTTCTGTTTCTTCCATGGACATGGCTTGATACCATATAGTCACTATTAGACAGTTGCTAATCCTGCACCGCTTAGACAAGCGTAGCAGGGCGTCAGTGGCTGTGCTTAATGATACAAAACGTGACTTGAATCATGCTCTCGTTTTAACGTTATCATTGAGCATCCCGAATAAAGAGAGAAAGCAAAATGACAATCCCGATTAAAACAGAAGAAGAAATTGAAAAAATGCGCGTAGCCGGTCGGCTCGCTGCTGACGTGCTCGTGATGCTTGGCGAGCATGTTAAGCCTGGGGTCACCACCCGTGAGCTAGACGACATCGCTCACCAGTATATGACTGACGTACAAGGCACCATTCCTGCCACATTGGACTATCACGGTTTTCCTAAATCCATGTGCACATCAATCAATCATGTCGTTTGTCATGGTATACCTTGTGATGAAGACGTGCTTCAAGAAGGCGACATCGTCAATATTGATGTCACCGTGATCAAAGATGGCTACCATGGCGATACCTCAAAGATGTTTTTAGTCGGGGAAGTGTCTCTCGAAGACAAACGTCTTTGCCGTGTCACGCAAGAAAGCCTGTATCACGCGATCAAAAAGGTAAAACCAGGTGCGACTGTTGGTGATTTAGGAACAGCGATCCAAAAGTTCATCAAGAGCAGCAACACGCGCTACTCAATCGTCAAAGAGTACTGTGGGCATGGTATTGGCGCGAGCTTCCATGAAGATCCACAAGTGGTGCACTACAAAAACAACGACCGTACCATTCTTAAACCTGGCATGTGTTTTACTATTGAGCCTATGATTAACGCAGGGAAGTATGGGACCGTACTGGATGAGGACGATGATTGGACGGTCTATACCATCGATGGTAAAAAGTCGGCGCAATGGGAGCACACGCTGCTGGTGACCGACACAGGGGTTGAGGTATTAACGTTACGAGAGGAAGAAAGTCTCCCACGTTACATCAACCACTAATCTAGAAATAAGAGCCGGTTTCGTTCCGGCTTTTTTTTGCGCAAAGGATCGCCATGACAGACACGGTAATTACGCCACAACATTTGGGGGATGATCAACTCGACCCCATCACGCTAAAGGCACAGTTCCAACAGCTACTTGAACAGCAAAAGCAAGATTTCCTTGCCAATGTTCCCGTTGCCGAGTTGGTTTATCAGCGTACCGATTATATGGATGCCCTTCTGGCTAGGTTATGGCATCACTTTGGTTTTGATCAAAGCCCTCTTGCGCTGGTCGCGGTGGGCGGCTATGGCCGGCGTGAATTACACCCTCTGTCTGATATTGATTTACTCCTACTTTGCCAAGCACCGCTAAATGCTTATCAGCAGCAAAGCCTCAGTGATCTACTCACTTTGTTGTGGGACTTGAAATTGGAAGTCGGCCACAGTGTCCGGACTGTCGAAGAGTGTATTGACGTTGGGCTGGATGATCTTACCGTCGCGACTAATTTACAAGAGTCGCGCCTTTTATGTGGCGATTCACAGTTGTTCGAGGCGCTCGAGGCCCGTGTGCACCATGATAGCTTTTGGCCCAGTGAACGCTTTTATCAAGCGAAAGTCGACGAGCAAAAAGCCCGACATCGCCGCTATCATGATACCGCTTATAAACTCGAGCCAGATTTAAAACTCAGCCCTGGCAGCTTACGCGATATTCATACCCTATCTTGGATTGCGCGCCGTCATTTTGGTGCCACCAGCTTAAGAGAAATGAGCGATTTTGGCTTTTTGACTGATGCTGAGTATCGTGAACTTAACGAATGCCAAAACGTGCTGTGGCGGATCCGTTTTGCCCTTCACCTTGAGCTGCGTCGCTACGACAACCGACTGACCTTCGCTCATCAAACCTCAGTGGCTGAACTCCTCGGCTACCGGGGCGACGGTAATCGTGCGGTCGAGACCATGATGAAAGATTTCTTTCGCACCCTCGGACGCGTGGGGGAGCTCAACAAGATGCTGCTGCAAATCTTTGATCAGGTGATCATCGATAATGGTCGGTCTGGAGAAGTCGACGTATTAAGTGATGACTTCCAACGCTGCGGACGGACTATTGAGGCACGCAAACCTGCTTTATTTCAAGCACGCCCTGAGACTATCTTAGATATGATGCTGCATATCGCCGACGACACCTCGATCGAGGCCATCGCCGCCCCCACTTTACGCCAACTGCGTACCGCTCGACGTCGACTTAACCACTTTTTGTGTCAGCAAGACGATGCAAGAGAAAAATTCATGGCACTCATACGCCACCCAAACGCTCTGCATAAAGCGTTTGGACTAATGCACCGCCACGGTGTCATGTCTGCGTACCTCCCACAGTGGAGTCAAATTGTCGGACAAATGCAGTTTGATTTGTTTCATGTCTATACGGTTGATGAACACACGATTCGTTTGCTCAAACATATGCGTTTGTTTGACGATGAAGCTAATCGTGAGCGCCACCCTATTTGTTGCGATGTATTTCCGCGTCTTGCACGACGCGAGCTGTTGCTGGTTGCGGCTATTTTTCATGATATAGGCAAAGGCCGTGGAGGCGATCACAGTGAAATTGGCGCGATTGAATCCCATGATTTTTGTCTTGACCACGGTTTATCAAAGCCAGAAGCCAACATTGTCAGTTGGCTGGTACGTAACCACTTACTGATGTCTGTCACCGCCCAGCGTCGCGATATTTACGATCCCGATGTCATCACCGACTTTGCCAAAGAGGTCCGCGACGAGGAGCGGCTCGATTTGCTTCTCTGCCTGACCGTGGCAGACATTAATGCCACTAACCCAGACTTGTGGAATAGTTGGAAGCGTACCTTAATTGCTGAGCTTTATTATTCCACTCAAAAAGCCTTACGACGTGGGCTAGAAAACCCACCGGATGTCAGAGAACGGATCCGGCACAACAAACATCTCGCTGCTGCCATGTTACGCAAGCAGGGGCACAGTCCACGAGAAATTGAAGTATTATGGCAACGTTTTAAAGCGGATTATTTTCTTCGCCATACCCACAAGCAAATAGCTTGGCATAGTGAACATCTGCTCCACCACGCCGATGATAAGCCGCTGGTGCTCGTCAGTAAAAAAGCGACCCGTGGCGGCACAGAAATATTCGTTTACTGCCAAGACAGGCCGAGCTTGTTCGCACGCGTCGTTGCCGCCCTAGATAAGAAAAACCTCAGTGTCCATGATGCCCAAGTCATGACCAGCAAAGATGGCCACGCACTCGATACCTTTATGGTGCTTGATCAAAACGACGATGCGATTTCTATCGATCGTCATCCTAGAATTATCGACGGGGTTGGGAAAGCACTCGACGAGACCGGCAAGATCACTATTCCCAAGCGTCGCTCACCGCAAAAGTTACAACATTTTTCGGTGAAAACGCAGGTATTGTTTCTCCCCACCAAAAACGGGCGACGTACACTCATGGAATTAGTCGCGCTCGATACGCCAGGGCTATTGGCACGCGTCGGTGCGGTTTTTGCTCGGCAAAATGTGAGTGTTCACGCGGCTAAAATCACCACCATCGGTGAGCGCGCAGAGGACTTTTTTATCGTCACGGATCTCGACAATCAAGCGCTCACTTCTGAACACCAAGCACAATTGAAAGCGGCGCTCGAGAAAGCCCTCTCGCAAGCCAAATAATACCAGGGAATCGCGCGGGCAAGACGCGCAACCATAACGATGTCTAACCATGAGGTGGCTATGTATCAACAGTTAAAGAATATCGGTGTTGAACACCCTGAAAAAATAGAGCGCTACTCGCTCCGTCAAGAAGCAAGCTACGATACGCTCAAAATCTATTTTAGTAAGCCAAAAGGCGATCTGTTTGCGCGGAGTATGAAATTTAAATATCCGCGGCAGCGTAAAAATGTGGTCGTCGACAGCGGTACAGGTCGCTCAAAAGAAGTAACAGAGATAAACCGGAGCCTCTCTTTGGTCATTGATGAGCTCGACCAGATCGTACAACACGAGCATACCGAGCAAGACGTGAAGCAAAAAGTGCTTACCGACCTACGTCACCTAGAAAAAGTGGTCGCCAGTAAGATTGCAGAAATCGAGGCCGAACTCGAAAAGCTGTAAGGGCGGCATGCGAGTACACCGCCCATAGCAAGGTCTAGTTATCGTATGATGACGCCGGCGCTTCCCAGCCCAACTGTTCAATAACATGCTGCCAGACTGTATCCAAAGGCGCATGAATAAAAACAGTCTTGCCACTGGCTGGGTGCGTTAGCGTCATCTCACTGGCGTGCAATAGCAGCTGATGACAATTAAATTGCTCTCTAAACACACGATTGTGGCGACCGTCTCCATGAGTGGTGTCACCAATGATCGGATGGCTTAAGTGGTGCATATGCCGCCGCAATTGATGCTTACGTCCAGTATGAGGTTGCATCGCTACCAAGCTATAACGACTGGTCGCATAGCGTCCGGTTGCGATCGGCAGCTCAACTGTCGCCAATGGCTGATAGTCAGTCACCGCCGCTTTTGCTGTCGCCGGTTGGCTGGCGTGTTTATCTGCTATTTTGTCTTGTTCTTCCACCAGCGGGTAATCCAGCTGGCCAGCATGGGAAACCCAGCCTCGAACAATGCCATGGTAAGCTTTTTTGACCTGCCCTTCAGCAAACTGCGGCATCATCTTAGAGGCCACTTCACTGGATAACGCAAACACCAAAACGCCCGACGTCGGCTTGTCCAGTCGGTGCAATGGATAGACATGCTGGCCAATTTGATCTCTCAAGGTTTGCATCACAAATCGGGTTTCCCCTTTGTCTAACCAAGAGCGGTGGACCAGCATCCCTGACGGTTTATTCACCACCACTAAATGCTCGTCACGGTATAAAATGTTCAGTAAAGTATCGGTCATTGATCAGAAAACAAGTTATCAATTCGAACAACGACAGCAACCACGTCACTATGGCCTGCCTGCTCTTTCATTGCTTCTTCCACGTACGGTGAGATTTCAAAGTTACGTGGCAAAGCTTGCTCTGTCTTGATAAGCGCTCGCATCTTAGGCACAAACACCCATTGCAACCATTCGTGGCACGCCAGTGTATCGACAGCAAACGGTTCTGTGCTGGCTAGCCGCTCAGTTGACGGTGGCGTCGCCTGCCATAGCGCATGATTGTTTAGCACTTGCTCTAATTCATCAAGGAGTTGTTCACATTGTTGGCGAAGAGTCATTGACAACCTCATCATTACTCGACCGATAAAGCGCGAAGCATAGCACGAACCGATTCAAGACGACATTAACAAGGCGAGCATTGCAGGGATAAAAACTGATATACTCGCGGCTAATTAAGCGATAACGAAGAGCGGATATCATGCAAACGGTTCACGCCCTCAGCGCCCTATTTGATCAAGCAGGTTGCCAATTCAGTGTCTATGATTTAGGCCGTCGAGTGTGCCGCCTGGAAGAGGCATCTTTTCGTGCCGTCGAGGCCAACCAACAACCTTACCCTCACCCATTACGTCAGCAAGCGCATATGGCCGTGGCTTTTTGGCCACAAGGTGGCACGCCTTGGGTATGGTTTTTAAAAATGCCTTTAGATGAGCGAGGGTTATTAAATCACACCGCAATGGGGGATTTCCTTCAGTATGTCAGCGCGGCGATGGGCGAGAGCCTGACCGCGACGCCAAACAAGGCACAGCGCGAGAAACTGGCCAACAATCCTTATACCTTTACCCCAACTGACGACAAGATGGCGATGTTTCACGCCTCACTGACCTATCAATTGGGTCATCCTGCCAGCCAGTACTATGACCATGCCCAGCATTACCTCAATGGCGAGCTCGGCTGGGATAATTGGCAAGGTGTTGGACTTCAGGGGCTAGCGGATACCTGCGTGCGTATGCAGGAGCAAAATAATGCAACTCGAGTTCGTAAAGCACTGAATAACATACCTAACACACCACTATATGCGCTGTTAGGTTGTTTGGAGCATTGTGAAATTAACGCGAAATTAGCGGAAAGTTTACGCGAGATGTTTACTCAAATGTGCCAAAACCAAGATGTCGACTTGTTTTTGGTCAGTGCATTACTTCGTGCTCATGCTGGGGCGCCTTCAGACACCGAGCACCAACTGATAGAAGCGGTGCTTGCAAGGCCAGAGCTCCACCACCGAGAAATTTTTGTCGCTATTGCCGGTCGCTGCTGGCGTAGCTTAGCCAATGAATCCGTGCTTGACTACTTTTTGATTGCCTTGGCAGACCACCAAGATGCAGCATTATTTCAGCAAATCTATACGGATTTGGTCATGTTACCACCGTTACGCGGTGCACTACTGACGCGGCTCCACGGTCATACATCACCCGCCCTGGCGCAGGCCATGGCTCGGATGCAACAGGCCGTGACACAAACATCGCATGATCACTGATCTATTGACCATCTTGCTGGTTGTCGTCATTGCCTTGCTATTTTGGCAACAGCGGCGGCAATCTGAGCAAGCTCACCAGCATATTCGTCAATACTGTCAACGAATGGAGTTACAATTACTCTCAATCGCGCGCGGTCGCCACACCATGGTCAAAACGAAGGCTGGTTGGCGATGGGTAACGTACTATTGGTTTGAGTTTTCAGCGACGGGTAATGATCACTACACCGGTCAAGCACAGCTTTATGGACTAAGGCTGAAAGCGATTGATACGCCTGTTCATACGATGCCGGGGCAATCCGATTGATCGATGAGAAGATCGTCAATGCAAAGGCCCTCCCTAGTATAAAGACCTTTGGGGCAAAGACCTGAGTACAGAGACCTGGGTGCACAAACATAGTCGCGCATCGTGATAAGCTGTACTAGATTATAAATATGATGCGCACGCTGAGGGTGTTTTTGCTAATGCGTGACAGGGAGTCACCGAGTGTCGGCCACCGAGTGTCGGCCAAAGCACTCAAAAAGGAAAGGGCGCAGCTTGCGCCGCGCCCTAAAGTTTTACTTGCAGCTATCCTGCTACGAAAAGGTGCTCCCTGCATCATTCCTTGATCAGTCGCCGATTCCTTCAGCGTCGTTCCATGTCTCTCCGTCTTGGAGGTGTCCTTTCGTCATCCTGACAAACCGAAATTCCGATTTTCGATAAGCTCTCCATCCTGGAGGTGTCCATGACTTCGTCCTGAAGTGATCCTTAAGCCCCCATCCTGGGTTGTCCTAAGTCTTCCTGACGTACAAGCTTCCTGCTTGCAGCGAACGGCTCCGTCCGTTGTCCTTTTTGCAATCCTTGCCAGCGCTTCTTCCTGAAGTACTGCCTCATCCTGAGGTACCAAGTCCTTGGTGATTCCTGTTCCCTGTGTCAGTTCCCTTCCGACACCCATAAGATTACGCGAATAGACGCTTGGTACAAGTCACTGTCACGTGCTTAATCTCTCATTTTTTAGTCCGAACTAGTTACAATCCAGTAAGTCACTGTTTTAAATTAAAAATAAACTATCGTCAGGTCGTTTGTCTTGATACGATTCTGCTTTTATCCCACGCGTGTGTAAGAGATATCGCACACAGAAAAGGGATACTTGTCTCGACAAGGTAAGATTGAGTCATCAACGGTGGGGAGAGGTCTACGCTTTTTATTCTTGCTATAGTCAATATAGACCCATACCGACAGGATAGGAGAGACAATGGAAACGTTCCAGCATGATTTGCAACATCTGTTTGAGCAACTCGGGTTAGACAGCGATCACACAGCGATTGAGCACTTCTTATCCAACCACTGTCTGGTGGACGGACAAACGCTGGTGGACGCCCCTTTTTGGAACGCGGCGCAGCGGGCATTGATTGAGCAAGCCGTAAAAGAGGATGCCGACTGGGCTGAGCAAGTTGATATGCTTGATGCATTACTGAGAAAGCCCTAATCTTGCCGCTGACTTTAAACTAAGGAGATGAAATGAGCTATCAAGCAGCATTAGAGCGAGCGTTAAAAGCGCTCGCCGCAAAAGGACAAAGCGCGACAGTGGCAAAGATAAAAGCTCAACTTGATACACAAGTCCCATTGCCGCTGATCATTCAGGCCGTCAAAAGTGCCAAAAAAAATCAGTCCCTGCCTGCCATGTCAGCCCCCGAGATCACCCTGTCTGATGCTGAGCGGATCGATCAACTTGAGCAACACATTACACAGCTAAGTGAGCGTTTGGCCCGGTTAGAAGCAACGTTGGACAATCAGTAATACAACAATCAAGCAATCAAGTTAGTTTAAAGTCCCAAGACAGGTTTGAGACCAAACGGCAAGCCTCACACTTAAATAAGAAAATATCGTGCAGTGGCGTATCTAATCGCCACGCTGCGCCGCATTTCGGACAAGGGCGTGTTAACTCAGTGTCCTTGTCTTTGCCACCGACGCGATATTGATAGTAATAAGTCGGGATCCCCGTTAGGTATTCAATCCGACCGCGCAAATCCCATCCCCGTTGAAATAGCCGAGTATGGGGGCTTTGTATCTCGTTAAGCCCAGCAAATTCGGCATCACTGGCGCCCGCCATTTGTAGTTCATCACAGGCCTGCCATTCCGTTTGCCATTTGACGACCGACTTATGATCACCATTAAAGGTGGCTGGTAAACGGTATAAAGGGATAGGTAGCAACGTATCCCCGCAGCGCAGCGGTGAGCACGTGTGCACAAAGGTTGTGTACAACACTTGCCAACTTGGTGACGCATTAGGCGCCGCTTGCTCCGAATTGAGATCGCGCCCCAAAAGGCGTACTTTTGGCTGGGTTAAACACGCATCAGCCAATTGTTGCAACGCGCGTTTGACTTGAGGACTATGATACTTAGGTTGTAACGCATCTTCATCTGGACACACCACACGGAGCTGAAATTGCCCGTCTTGCATGAGAATAGGAAATTCGCGTCCAAGCACCTGACCGTTATATCGCAGCGCGTCCATTAAACCATTAAGCTTACGATCGACGGCATCTACTGTGGTGTTATCGAAACACTCAAACGTCAGCTCTGTCAGGATCATATAGCATCAACCTCCAACGCCGTCACAAACGCTTCGGCATCTTTGGCTATCACGTCGCGAGTGCCAGTATTCAATCCTTCTTTCACCACTTCGCCGCTCATATTATCAATTGAAATGACCGTCATTTCGTCATCCGTGGTGGCAATGAAAACAGTCGGGGTCAATTTACGCTGACGTTGCATCATTAAATGCCCCAAAATATTTTCTTGTAAGCGTGCGAGATCGTCATCGCTCCAAACTTGCACCAAACAGATCGACTCCCCCGCAAACCGAACCGGTAAATCGGCGCAATAGAAGCCATTATAAAAATCTTTTATATCACTGTGTAAACGCAGCGATATTCCCTTCTCAACATTGGTAAAGTCCGCGGCGGTTTCACGCTTGACTGGCTGCCACTGTACTTGATGCGCATTGTCACTGACCATACAAGGCGATGAGAGCCCGATATACTCATCCGAGCACGGTAAACTCTGATATTGATGCTGCCATGCGGTAACATAATTCTGTGCTAGCGCCCAAAGGGCGCGATGTAATGTGTTCTCCATTCGCAACCTATAGCAAGATTCAGTAAACTTTACCCATTCTACTTGAATCAATAGCAGATCCGTATGAGCAATTATCAAGATGCCGATGCCCTAGCCAAACTATCGCTAGGTCAACACACTGATTACCCAACTGAATATGATCCGTCACAGCTGCGTGCGGTCCCGCGCGAATTAAACCGCCAAGCTATCGGCCTCGATCAGGCGTCGCTTCCTTTCACTGGCTATGATACCTGGACGCTCTATGAGCTATCCTGGTTAAACAAGAACGGTTTACCTCAAGTCGCGATCGGCGAGGTACGATTACCCGCATCCAGCCCAAACCTAGTGGAATCGAAATCGTTCAAGTTATACCTCAATAGTTTTAACCAAACCCGATTCGATAGCTGGCAGCAAGTGGCGAATGCACTACAAACCGACCTTTCCGCTTGTGCCGGTGAAGCTGTGGACGTCACCTTATCGCCCCTCAGTGAACTAGAAGGGGAAGTGATTGCGGGACTATCAGGCGAGTGCTTGGATCATCAAGATATCAGTATTGATGACTATCGTTTCCAACCTGAATGGCTAGAAGACGCCGCGCAAGGTGCCATTGTGTCCGAAACCCTTCATAGTCATTTGCTCAAATCGAATTGCTTAATCACTCACCAGCCCGATTGGGGCTCAGTGAGAATTGCTTATAAGGGCAAGAAAATAAACCGCGAGAAATTGCTTCGTTACCTGGTTTCATTCCGCGAGCATAACGAATTTCACGAGCAGTGCGTTGAGCGCATTTTTATGGATATTATGCGCTTTTGTCAGCCTGAAAAATTGACCGTCTATGCCCGCTATACTCGCCGCGGCGGTTTAGACATAAACCCCTATCGTACCAATATGGGCAAAACCCCGAGTGAAAATAACCGGTTAGCACGACAATAACAAAACGGGGCTGCTTATCGGCAGCCTTTCTTTCATTTTTATACATAGAGGATGGCGCATGCGCATCAGCCCACTACTTGTAGGCCTGCTTTTTTGGTTGACGTCGATGGCGGCGTTCGCTTCTATCCACTCCTCGCCCGTTTTGACCGATGCCGAAAAATTATTGGATACATCCCCCATCCAATCCTTAGAAATCAGCAACCGATTCCTGGCCCAACGACGATTAACGACAGGGGCTAATCGTTCACACGTCAACAATGACACCGATCGATCGATTCGGACGCCGTTGCACACGGTTTATGCGTATTTAATTAGCGCCCGTGCTTATGCTCATTTGGAGCAGCCACTTGACTCCAAAGCCGCGCTCCAAAAAGCGTATCAGGTCGTTGAAGAGTACGATTTAAAACATACTCACGTGCAAGTCGTTCTGACTGAAGCGACGCTCATTTGGCACTTAGACCATGATGAACAAGGCGCACTGGCAAAGTTAGATGCAGTACAAACGGCGATGAGTACCTTGCCGGAAAATAGTCTCAATGGGCCAGAGCTTCGCTTTCGTAGTGCCTTACTACGCGCCAACATACTGGCTGAAACATCAGATAACGAATCGGCATTAGTGGCGTATGAAAATGCACGCAGCCAGCTGAGTAATGATCCACAAGATCTTCGCGACAAAGTCGAGTTTCAACTCTCATTTGGACGTTTTTTGCTGGCACAAGAACAGCATGAAAGTGCCTTAACTGAACTGCTAAGCGCTTTTTGGATCGCCAGTGAAAATGAATATACCGCATTGATCGCGAACGCCAATATGGAACTTGCTCGACTTTATTTTCAACAAGGTGTACTCGAGCAAGCACTCGAGCATGCGAATCAAGCCGCGGCATTTTTCGAACACTTCTCACTCAGCCGACGACTCTCAGCGTCTCAGCGCTTATTAGCTAGCTTATACGAGCAGCAATCTCGGTATAATTTTGCACTCGTGCATTATTTTAATGCGCTCGAAGTTGAGCAGTCTCTTGGCCGAACTCAACCGCTCGCCGATATACACTTAGCCATCGCCCGCACCTACTTTGAGCTAAAACACTTTCCTCTCAGTGATCGCTATATTCAGGATGCATTGCGACTCGTGGGGAGTTTGCCAAACTCGCCACTGACAACTCAGGCCATGCTGTTACAAGGCCGAATACATTTAGCGCTTGAGCAACCCAAACAAGCAGAAAAGGAAATCAAGACCGCGCTTGAGCGCGCCGAGGCTGAAAACGATATCACCACCATGACCCACGCCTATCAGGCATTATCAAACGCTTTCGAGGCGCAGGAACGATATCAAGTTGCACTCGCTATGCAGCGAGAATATGAGCAATTACGAGCAACACAGGCTCAATCAAAGCAACAGCAACAAGCAGATACCTTTAAGCAACAGCAGCGTGTGGTTGAACGCCAGTTACAAATGGATGAATTACAGCGTCAGCTCGATACGGCGCATCAAGAGCAGTTGCACCTACAAAAAGTCAATTACTTTCTATTGGGCAGCCTGGGTGTCCTAATTGCCATTGTCTATCTACGCCACCGCGCCGCAGTGTTACGCCAAACCGAGCTCGAGCAGTTACGTGATGACTTCTACACTCACCCTCGCACTGGGCTGAGAAACTTACGTATGCTTAATGCCAAATTGCCGCGTTCGCTTGAAAAAAGTAATGCCAATTTTGAGCAATGGTACCTCAACGACATGATTCACCAACCGCTCAGTGATCGGCTACGCTTCGCCATGTTCGACGTGGTTTTTCTCAAAGAATTGTTTTTGTTGCATGGTTACCAACGTGCTCAAGACATAGAACGCCAGCTCGGTGAGTATCTGTCTGAACGTGTGACACAATCTGGGCGTCTATACCATTTTGCTGACACCCTGTTTATCTATATAGAGACAAACTGGGACGAAAACACCAAACCTGAAGCACTCGCACAATTTGTACAAACATTGATAGAGGATTTTGTCACCCAATACCAAAATACCGTCCACGAAGCGCCCGCTAAGGACGCTACTGTCGACACATCAGACCAATTACTTGATGACCACACATCCATTGATGCTGCTCCTCAACATCTAGCGCGTTTAACGCCACACGTCGCCATTGGCTTAGCAGAGTATCCCTTTTTGCCACGCGCATATACCTCGATCAACGATCAGGAGCTGATAGAGATCTTGCTCACCGCCACACATCAAGCAAGCGCACTGGCTCAACAAAGTGAAGAAAGTCATTGGGTCCACTTTAGTGCGATTAATACGGCACCGGCGGCGAGTTTCGTCAATACCAACCTTCGCCAAGCCTGTTTAAAAGGGATTGAGTCTGGGCTAGTAAAGGTTAAAACATCATCAAATGGCCTCATGGACTGGCAGAAGGATCACGAATCTGATAAAAAGCGAACATCTTTTATTGATGACGATAGCAATAAGTCGGTATAGCTAACGTCCATGGGTGGTGCATTCTTACTACCTGTGATGCTGAATCGCGAATGTAATTAGGTGTTTTTTCGACCAAATGACTAAGTCAACTCCATCACCGTTGTCGGCACAGACCGCTCAGGCGGATCATCATCATGCGCCTTCAGCATATCGAGAGCTGGCTTTGAAGTCGCGTCGAGAGATCCATACGCTCAAACGCTTAGCATCGCGATTGATTGCGACATGCACAGGCAAAAACACCGCGGTAGATCAAAAACTAACCGACTTCCGTGACATATTATACTCAGCGCAGGATGTTAGCGCGTTGCTTCCGCGTTTAGCTGTTATTGAACGCATGGTGAGTCATCAAGACATGACACAAAAAAAAGCACAGTCCCATCTCGAAGAGCAGTTTCATACCAGTGGTGAAACGCTACAACGTGTTATCGGCCTGCCTGCTCAACTCAAGCGAGATTTACGCGAGTTGCTAGCAAAATCGGCGAACAGTGATACTGAAAGAACGCAGCATTTGATCCGACTACTTCAGCTCTACGAGCGGGCTGTGACCTTGCAAGTCACACGCCCTCGCGCTCAACACGCGCAAATAGAGCTCGATAAAGACCAAATTCGTCGCGTCGCAGATGAGCTACAAAACCTGATTACCGAGCTCGATATTGATGGTCAAGCTGGCAGTCAGTTGCTTGATATTCGTCGCCAATTATTGACCGATGTCGCGCCAGCGACTGTCGTCTCACTCACTCTGTCCGCCCTTCGGCTGATTTTAGATGCCACGCAAGCCGAGCGTCAGGCATCACAACAATTTCTCGCCCAAGTGAATGATGATCTGGTTGCAATCAGTCAGCAAAATACGCGCGCTTTTGATCACGCCACGCAATTGCGGGTGGCACATCAAAGCGTTGATCAGCGCCTAGATCACACCATTACTGACATTGAAAAAGAACTTGGTCTAAAAGGCACGCCAGAGTCCAATCCTGAGGCCGCACTAACACGTGCACTCGACGCGCTGAACGCCATAGCAAAAGAGAACGAGGCCCTCAAAACGCGAGAGCGCGCACTCGAAGAGCAACTGAGCCACAATCAAACCCAGTTGAGTACACTGGCTGAACACACGATGGATCAACGCCGTCATGTTGGCGACCAAGAACGCAAGCGTTTACTGGATCCACTGACCCGTGTTTACAATCGCGCCGCGCTCAATGATCGCCTCGAACATGAATTCCGCTTATGGAAGAAGTACCAACGGCCGTTTTGCCTCGCGGTGATTGACATTGATCACTTCAAGCAAGTTAACCAACAGTTTGGGTATGAAGTCGGTGATAAAGCCTTGAAAATCGTCGCGCGTACGATTTATCAATGTTTGCGTGATACCGATTTTATTGCTCGGTTTGGTGGTGAAGAGTTTGTGATCTTATTGCCCGATGCCAACGATGATACTCGCACAGAAATCCTAGCCACTATCAGCCATACCATCCGCAAGCTGCCGTTAAAATTCAAGAACGAACGCGTCGCGATCACCGTATCGATTGGTGCTACCCTCTTTAGCGATCAAGATACGCCAACCCCCGTTCTAGAACGAGCAGACCAAGCGTTGTATCAAGCCAAAAACAGTGGCCGCAACCAAATTATTTGGTGTTAATTATTACTGGTCAATTGTGGCTGGCGTGTGTATTTTTAATTAACACACTGATTTTTATAGCACCGTGCTATCTTCCCTACTTGGCTTTTCAAGAGGGGCGGTCCGTAAGAGGTTGTCGTTATGATCACACACATTAGCCCCATAGGAACGATGGATCTGCTTTCTCAAATTGAGGTTGATCGTTTAAAAACCAGCGCCAGCAGTGATTTATACCGTTTATACCGAAACTGCTCATTGGCTGTTTTAAATTCTGGTAGTCATACAGATAGCTCCAAAGCGCTGCTAGAAAAGCATGAAAACTTCGAAATCCGAGTGCTTCGTCGAGAGCGTGGGATCAAACTCGAGTTGGTTAATCCGCCTGAGCATGCCTTCGTCGATGGTAAAATCATTCGTGGCATTCAAGAGCACATGTTTTCTGTGCTAAGAGATATCATTCATGTCAATGTGCAGCTCGAGCACAGCCCGGCGCTAAACCTAGACAGCTCGCCACATATTACCAATTTAATATTCGGTATCTTACGCAACGCCAAAGCACTGCGTCCCCATGTCGATCCTAACCTGGTTGTATGCTGGGGCGGTCACTCCATCAATGATATCGAATACCAATACACCCGCGAAGTGGGCCATGAGTTAGGGCTGAGAGAGCTGGATATTTGCACCGGTTGCGGGCCAGGTGCGATGGAAGGGCCTATGAAAGGCGCGGCCATCGGTCATGCGAAACAACGTACTTATGACAGCCGCTTTATCGGCCTGACGGAGCCATCTATTATTGCCGCCGAGCCGCCCAATCCAATGGTGAATGAATTAGTGATCATGCCCGATATCGAGAAGCGTTTAGAAGCGTTTGTTCGTATCGCCCACGGTATCATTATTTTTCCTGGTGGCGCCGGTACCGCCGAGGAGTTACTTTATATTCTCGGGATCATGATGCACCCCGATAATCACGCGCAGCCACTGCCGATCGTACTCACTGGGCCCAAAGAGAGCGAGGCCTATTTTCGTGATATTGATAATTTTATTCGTGATGTACTCGGTGAAGAAGCCACACAATACTACGAAATTGTGATTGATGATCCGGCCAAAGCCGCGCGTTTGATGAAAAATGCCATGCCCGCCGTCAAAGAGCACCGCAAAGCAACGGGTGACGCCTACTCGTATAACTGGTCATTAAAAATTGAGCCCGGCTTTCAGCATCCCTTCGCGCCCACGCATGAAAATATGGCAAACCTCAACTTACACATGAATCAACGCCCAGAGCTTCTCGCGTCTTCGCTGCGCCAGGCTTTTTCAGGCATCGTTGCAGGTAACGTCAAAGATGAGGGGATGCGTAATATTGAACGCCATGGCCCATTTAAAATTGATGGCGACAAGTATTTGATGGCCAAAATGGATAAACTTTTGCAAAGTTTCGTTGAACAACAACGCATGAAGCTACCTGGCACTGCGTATGTGCCTTGCTATGAAATTGTTTCCGAGACTTAGGCACGACTTTTAACGCCCTGCGTCCTAAACAAAAACCGGGTATAATGCGGCATTTATAAAACGCACACCCGGTTTTTATTATGTCTAGGCTCCATGTTGTTATTATTGATGCGATGAATCTTATCCGCCGAGTCCACGCTGCCCAGCCGGATCAAGAATCGATCGATGCGACTGCTCAATCCTGCATCAAAACCTTGGATAAAATCATCAATCATAGCCAGCCTAGCCATATTGTTGCCGTGTTTGATCATATTGGCCCTGATCGAGGTTGGCGGGCCGAGATACTTCCCACCTATAAACAAAACCGTAAGCCCATGCCTGTGGCACTAGAACAAGGCTTAGACACGATCCAAGAAGCATTTTGGCAAAGAGGGGTCGATGCGTTACTGTCACAAGGCGATGAAGCCGACGACATGATTGCTACCTTGGCATTAAAAGTGGCAGCGCGTCATGAGCACGTCACGATTGTTTCTACCGATAAAGGCTACTGCCAGCTATTACAACCCACGTTAAGCATTCGTGATTACTTCCAACACCGGTGGCTCGATTTAGCGTTTGTTGATGCTCAGTTTGGTGTGCGTCCTGAACAGCTGTGCGATTTTTGGGGGCTGGCCGGGATCAGCAGTAGCGAAGTGAGCGGCGTCCCCGGTATTGGTGCAAAAACGGCAGCAACGCTGCTTGAGCGGTACGAGACGCTTGAGGCTATTTTCGCCGCAAGCGATGTCGAACAAAAATGGCAAAAAAAGCTCGCTGGGCACCAGGATTTAGCCCAACGTTGTAAAAAGGTAGCCCAATTAAAAACGGATATCCCACTCGGTTTTAACCTGCAAGATATCCGCTTTGAACGTTAGCCGCCACGTTGCTGGCGTTTCACACGGCGCAAGTGCACGGTGATCTCTTCGCGATCGTGATAAAGGTGTTTCGCGCACATTTCATACGGCACATTGTAGTCAGCCAAAAATGCACCTAGGGTTTGCAAGTTTTCTGACACCTGCTCATAACGTCGGCTCATCGGCAGTTTCAAGTTAAAAATAGCCTCTTGGGCCCAACCTTCAATTAACCACTCTCCCATCAACCGCGCCACTCGCGATGGTTTTTCAATCATGTCGCACACTAACCAGGTCACATTCTTGCGCGTCGGCTCAAATTTAAACCCATCTTCGGCATGATGAAACACTTGTCCTGTCTCCATCAGGCTTTCAGCCATCGCCCCATTATCCACCGCATGGACAAACATCGAGCGTTTAACCAATTGATAGGTCCAGCCCCCGGGGCATGCACCTAAATCGACCGCCCACATGCCAGGCGCTAAACGCGTATCCCACTCATCCTTGGGTATAAAATGATGGAAGGCCTCTTCCAGTTTTAATGTCGAACGGCTTGGCGCATCAGACGGAAATTTCATCCGTGGTAGGCCCATATAATGAGGTGAGTTATTGGTCGTCAGCGAGTAGCCCACCAAGCAAGTACCCGGTGCGGTAAAGCATAAGTGAATCACCGGTTTTTTGGGGTTATCTTTGGCTAACATGACGCCTTGTTTGCGCAAGGCTTGGCGTAGTGGCACGGTAAACTTACGGCAAAACTTCAATAAGGCTTTAGCCTCATCGTTATCCGGTGTCTCCACCCGTAGATCGCCACCTTTAGGCAGATCGCTCGCTACCGCCAGAATCGGGGAGATACGATCATCAGGGTCAAGATCCGACAAGGCGGCGGTCACAGCAATCATTTGGCGCGCAAAGATCAGCGAGTCCAACGATAAATCACGCACAACGCGCTCAGCGTCATCTTCTTGGTAGCACTCAAACACAACATACGCGCTGTTATTTATCACGCGCGGAAACCCATACACGCCCATTTCGGTGGTTTTTTGTTGGATTTCTGCGGCGCAGTCTTTTTCAAATCCTGCACGGCAGTAAAGCAAAACCTGGTTCATAACACCCTCTGGTTCGACGATAGGATCACGCTATGTGATGATAAAAATAAGTTGCGCATTATATCTGTCATCTCGACAAGAAAGAAATGCAGATAGCCGCTTTTAACGCGATGGATGAGAGAGAGAAACGTTTGTACGCCATGTGCCCACAGCGAGCCCTCCCCAGCCGATTAAAAAGCTCACGCCGCCAACTGGTGTTACCGGTCCTAGCCAATGCATATCCGTGAGAGCAAGCAGGTATAAGCTACCGCTAAAGCCGATCATACCAACTAACCAAGCCCAAGCGACCCAGCTGAATAACCGCGTGGAGATCCGTGAAGAAAGTGCACACAGTCCAAGCAAGGCTAAACTATGCCACATCTGATAGTTAACGCCGGTTTTAAAAATAGCTAATTGATAATCGGACAAAACCATTTTCAAACCATGTGCTGCAAAGGCACCTAGCCCGACAGCCAGTCCTGCCCCTAAAGCAGCTAGGCTGATCCAGTGGTTTAATTTCATGCTTTCGCTCCTTGGCGCTCAATAAAACGCAGTAGACAGTCGACCGCAAACTGCCGATTGTCCGACTCAGTGTAACCTGACGCTTTGCGCGGCTTGAAACTATGATCGCCATCAGGAACGAACTCAATATCAATACTTGATGAGTATGAATACCCCATCACTTCTTCTTTCCGACCAAAGGTATCACGCTCCCCTTGCACAATGAGCAACGGTTTGGTCACGGTCGCTAAATGCTCGCCTTTATATTTTTCAGGCTTGCCTGGAGGGTGAAAAGGAAAGCCAAAGCACACCACCCCGCTGACTGATGAATGGCCGGTAAGGTGGCTGGCCATACGTCCTCCCATCGATTTACCGGCAAGCCATAAACGACTTTCTTTTGGGCGTAAACTATCGATGGCATCAATCACAGCTTCAAAGTGTGCAAGTAGCTTAGGTGCACGGTCTGGCGGACGCTTTTTGCCATCTTCCTGACGCTTTTCCATATAGGGAAAATTAAACCGCACCACACGGCAACCGACCCCGATACGTGTCGCGATATCTGTCATAAACTCATGCTCTTTGCCGGCGCCTGCACCATGAGCAATAATCACCCAATCAGTGGCACTATCAGGCCCATCAAATTCTAGATCTATCATAAATTCATACTCGCTTGCTCTTTTGCTGCAGTGGCTAGCATCCATTCTCGAAACGCAGTAATGCGCCCGGTGTCAGCGTCTCTTTGTTGACTCACCAGATAAAAACCATTGTCACTTTTTAACACCTGCTCAAAAGGTTGCACCAAACGTCCAGAGGCCAGTTCAGGTTGGGAAAGCACATTATTCCCTAATGCAACGCCCTGTCCGTGGGCCGCTGCCTGAAGCACCATCGACGAATGACTAAAAATAGGACCGTGCTCAACGTTCACCTCACTCAATTGATGGGCTTTTGCGAATGCCTTCCATTCTTTTCGTGAGCGATCATGCAACAAAACATGATGGACGAGATCGTCTGGCGCTTGGAGCGGATAGCCGGACTCTAGCAACATGGGAGAACAAACAGGCAACAAGCACTCTTGGTACAATAGGTCACAGCGCAAACCCGTCCAATGGCCTCGGCCATAATAAATGGCTACGTCGACATCATCGGTTAATGACCCATCCTCCAAATCAACCGCTTTTATCCGAACATCGATATCTGGATGCGCTTTATTAAAATCAGCGAGCCTCGGCACTAACCATTGAATCGCGAAACTGGGTGGCAAACTAATGGTCAGCGCCCCTTTGGCACTTCGCTCTAACACTTTATCAGTGGCATAAGAAAGTTCAGAGAATATATCTTTAATATCAAGAAAATAGCTTTGACCTTCTTCCGTCAACAACAGCGAGCGGTTACGACGACGAAATAGCTTTAATCCCAAAAATTCTTCTAACGCTTTGATTTGATGACTCACCGCCGCCTGAGTCACAAAGAGCTCTTCAGCTGCACGGGTAAAACTCAAATGTCGTGCGGCTGCTTCAAAAACGCGCAGCGCGTTAAGTGGAGGAAGACGCCTTGCCATAAACGGACACCCTATTCATTAATTTTTCTAATCGTTGACATTATAAATTGTCGATTGCTGATATACCAGCAACACCCTATAGTGCATCCCGCATCCACATGTGACGTCTCTCTATTTAGACTGTTTCCGTGGTTGCGATGTTGTGTTTGCATTTGTCTAACACTGGTTAGACAGGTAGTCGTATCTACCACTTTTAACTTCCTGTATTTTGACATTGTCTGTCATTACATATTTGTTGGCACTGAGCTTGGCTCAGTGCTTTTTTTTGTCCGTTTTTTATCTTAAACACGTATCACGCTTGAGTTACACCAGTGAGATGGCGATCATAGGCAAGATTTTACTTTGGACGATGACTATGACAGACGGTTTTGATCCCTACGCATTGCGTGCCCAGTTTCCCGCTTTTAATGCCTCAGACTGGGTGTATTTGGACAGTGCGGCTACGGCACAAAAACCACAGTGTGTGATTGATGCCATTTGCCAAAGCTACATGGCACCGGTTGCGAATGTTCATCGCGGCCAACACCAAGCCTCGTTATCCACCACTGCACAGTTTGAACAAGCGCGACGTGAGGTTGCGGCGTTTATTGATGCAAACCCTAGTGAGATAATTTGGACGCKAGGGGCAACGGAAGCTATCAACTTACTTGCCTATAGCCTCAGCCACACTTTGACCGCCAACGACTGTATCCTCGTCAGCGAAATGGAGCATCATGCTAATTTGCTTCCCTGGCAACTGATCGCGCAGCGTACAGGCGCGCAACTGGTAAAGATCCCCTGTTGTGTCAGCACGGGCCAGTTAGATATGGACGCTTATCAACAAGCACTCACGACCCGTCCCCGTATCGTGGCGATAAGTCATGTCAGTAACGTGACCGGAACACGCCACCCGATAGAAGCAATGACCGCACTCGCGCATCGTCATGGTGCAACGGTGATCATTGATGGTGCACAAGGGATCGTTCACGAGCCCCTCAGTATGCAAACCTTGAATGCTGACTTCTATGTGTTTTCCGGACATAAGTTGTATGGACCAACCGGTATTGGCGTGCTCTATGGAAAACCAGAAGCATTGGCTACTCTCGCGCCATTTCACGGTGGTGGCAAAATGATTACTGACGTCACATTTGATGATCACACATTAGCACCGATTCCCGCTCGTTTTGAAGCAGGCACGCCCAATACAGCGGGGGCGATTGGCCTTGCTGCCGCCATTCAATGGCTAAAACAATATGACGCTCAAGCCATCGATACCCATATTAGTGACTGTTATCAATCGCTACTCGACGGCTTGAAACAACGCCCAGCCATCAAGCTAATCTGCCCCCAACCACACAGCACCATAGTGTCATTCGTGGTAGAAGGAGAACACCACGCAGATATTGCTGAGCTGCTCAGCCAACAAAACGTGGCAGTACGGTCTGGGCACCACTGCGCGCACCCGCTGATCAAAGCGCTGGGCGTGGAGGGAACCGTACGTGTATCACTCGGTGCCTATAATCATCAGGAAGACATTCAACGCTTCCTCACAGCGTTAGATAAAACATTATATTTACTCGGTGTTTAATCGTTTCATAACAGGATCTACCATGGATTTACCTACTCACCCCTTTGGCAGTGAACTCGACCAAAAAATGGTTACCGAGATGCTTGCACAACACATCAGCTGGGAGGACAAATACCGCCAGCTTATCGTGTGGGGTAAACGCTTGCCTACGTTTACCGATGAACAGAAGCATGCTGCGCGCCTTGTCAGTGGATGCGAAAGTGATGTTTGGTTTTTACATCACTCGGATGACGAAAGGCATTACTTTGCTGCAGATTCAAATGCAAGAATCGTTAAAGGTCTATTAGCCGTTGTGCTCGCTTGTGTTCATGGTCAACACAGTGATGCCATTTACGCTCTCGATTTAGATCAAGTCTTCCAACAAGCCGGATTATCGCACCATTTAAGTGAGTCACGCACCAATGGTTTGCATGCGATTGTGCAATATGTTCATCACCTTACCGCTTAATTTGTGTTGGACGCCGTGGTTCATCGTCACGGCATTCTAACCTTATCCCCCCTAAAACATCGCGCCACCACTGCCCACATATGCCGACAACCCGACTATTCACCATCGAAATGCACAGAAGAGTGCAATCGATTTCTTCCAGATCATTCAGTCTCGCCAACGGAAAACAAAGACAAACATGAAAATAACAACTTATTAACAAAGTATTGCATTATTACCTATCAAAATTGACCGAAATCGCGAATGTGTAATCCGAGGCTTTTATACTTTGCGTATTTGGCTAGATTCGTTAGCTTAGAAGCAGGCAGTCATAAAAGGGTCACACCAACAAGTTAGACTGCCTAATAATATCGGCAGCATGATTATTAACTATTGGCATAACTCTTGCTGCCGTTATGAGACAAGAAAGGATGACTGTAATTCTGGTTTAAAGTGGTTCCAGATGCGGCTTCAGGCATCTCGTTATATTTGCTTGTTGTAGTGAATGGAGTCATAGATGAAGAAACTGGCATTAGTAACTGGCGCAAAAGGCGGCATTGGATCAGCGATCACCGAAAAATTAGTTGATGATAATTATCGCGTCATTGCAACACACTTCACGGGCGGTGGTCAGTGCGCACAAGACTGGTTTGAAGAAAAAGGGTTCAAACAAGATCAAGTGCGCCTATTCGAACTTGATGTTACCGATACAGAACAATGCGCTACACGTATTGCTAAACTGCTTGAAGAAGAAGGCACAATCGATGTCCTAGTGAATAACGCCGGGATCACGCGTGACAGTGTATTCAAAAAGATGGATGCCGATAAATGGCACGACGTCATCAACACCAACCTCAATAGCCTCTTTAACGTCACTCAACCTTTGTTCGCTGCCATGTGCGAAAAGGGAGGTGGACGTGTCATTAATATCTCGTCTGTAAATGGTCAAAAAGGCCAGTTTGGCCAAGCAAATTATGCCGCAGCGAAAGCAGGGATGATGGGCTTTAGCAAATCGTTAGCTGCCGAAGGAGCCCGTGCAGGCGTCACCGTGAATGTGGTTGCGCCAGGGTATACCGCGACGCCTATGGTAACGGCCATGCGCGAAGACGTACTTGAGTCGATTACCAATCAAATCCCGATGAAACGCTTGGCAAAGCCAGAAGAAATTGCGGCTTCCGTGGCTTACCTCGCGAGCGAGGCAGGCGCATACATTACGGGTGAAACGCTGTCGGTCAACGGCGGCCTGTACATGCAATAAATCAAGGATAGATTGATGGAACGCATTTTTATTGTGGCGGCAAAACGCACCGCCATCGGTGCTTTTTCAGGCACGCTCAAAGATATCCCTACCGGCCAATTGGCTGCCTATGCTATCAAAGGCGCATTAGCTGAAGGTCGATTAACTGGTGAGGCTATCGACGAAGTGATTGTAGGCAATGTAGTCAGCGCCGGACAAGGAATGGGAATAGGTCGTCAAGCAGCTATCTATGCCGATATCCCTACTCATGTTCCCGCATACTCTGTCAATATGGTCTGCGGCAGTGGGATGAAAAGCATTATGGATGCTGTTACTCATATTCGCGCTGGTGATGCACAACTTGTGGTCGCTGCTGGCGTAGAAAACATGTCACAGATTCCGTTTGCAGCGGCCGGGAACTTACGAACAGGGCAAAAGATGGGCAACTTTGCGATGAAAGACTTGCTCATCAATGACGGTCTCTCCGATGTGTATAACCAATATCATATGGGCGTCACCGCAGAAAACGTTGCTAAAAAAATGGATATCACTCGCGAGCAACAAGATCAGTTTGCCCTACACAGCCAGCAAAAAGCGGTTGCAGCGATAGAAGCCGGTCGCTTTAAAAGCGAGATCACTCCCATTGAGATTAAGCAGCGTAAGCAGACCATTACCTTTGACACCGATGAGTATCCTAAAGAAGACGTAACCCTTGAAGGGCTGGGAAAATTACGTCCCGCCTTTGATAAAGAAGGCTCGGTGACCGCGGGGAATGCATCAGGCATCAACGATGGTGCGAGTGCGGTGATCTTAGCCTCCGAATCGGCAGTCAATAAACATGGGCTCACCCCATTAGCAGAAGTAAGTGCCTATTCACAGCACGGAGTTGATCCTAGCGTCATGGGGTTAGGCCCCGTGGGTGCGGTGAACACCGCACTCGATAAAGCCAACCTCACTCTCGATAACATTGATTTGTTTGAACTCAACGAGGCATTTGCTGCGCAAGCACTCGGGGTGGTTCACCAACTAGCTGAGCACCACAAGACGACGCCCGATGCCATCTTGGCACGTGCTAACGTCAATGGCGGAGCAATTGCACTTGGCCACCCGCTTGGTGCATCCGGCAACCGAATTGTTGTGACCTTGCTACACGAGCTTGCGCGAAGAGGCGAAACCTATGGCGTTGCTTCTTTGTGTATTGGCGGCGGTATGGGTACGGCTTTAGTAATTAAGCGTACACAAGCATAAACGGACACTTGCGACCTTGGGGAAAATCCCCAGAACAACACTATCAGGAGATACACCATGTACACAGATATGTTTAAAGCGTTTTCTGAGCAATCTGAAAAAGCCCTGGCTCCCTACGTTAATTTTAACAAGCTGGTAGCCAAAAACGTCGAAACACTCACCGAATTGCAAATGAACGCGATGCGCACATACAGCTCGCTCGGTCTTGAGCAGATGAAAGCTGCCAGCGAAGTCAAAGATGTCACCAGCATGACATCATTTAGTAGCCAGCAACTGGCAGCATTGACCAAACTGTCTCAGCAAATGATGGATGACAGCACCAAACTGCAAAACATCGCTAAAGAGTTCAAAGAAGATATCGACAAAATCACGGCTGAAAACATGAAAGCCGGCACCCCAGCATAAAGGCAGGGTTACTGCACTATCGCCTGCTACTCACCGTAGCAGGCCTTTATAGTGCTTTTCCGATCAAGAGGGCAACATTATGTTTCATCACTTCTTTTCGGACTACCTTGCCAGGCTGCAAGAACAAAACCAGCAATGGTGGCAGGATCTTGAGCAGGGCAAGGCAGCCGTAGACACACCGTTTAATCAAGCCATGCAGGAAGTCAGCCTGCAAGACACTGCTCAATTGCTGGAAGGCGCGGCTCAACAACCCGCTGCACTTCTACAAGTACAGATGCAGTGGTGGGAACAACAAATGCAAATCTGGCAGAACGCCATGCTCGCCCGTGATAACACGGACGAAGTGATCAGCGAAGGTAGCGACGATAAACGTTTCAAGGACAAGGCGTGGCAAGAAGATGTCCTCTATAACTTTATCAAGCAATCGTATCTGTTATTTGGACGTACCTACATGGAAACCATTGAGGCCATTGAAGGACTCGATGATAAAACCCGTGAGCGCCTTTCTTTTTTCTCTCGCCAAGCTATTAATGCCATGGCCCCCAGCAACTACATCGCGACCAACCCAGAGTTGTTAAAAATGACGCTGGAATCAAAAGGTGAGAACTTGCTGCGTGGCATGGAGCAGTTAAAGCAAGACATGGAGTCAAGCGCCGACATCCTAAAAGTACGCATGACCAATAATAACGCTTTCCGCGTTGGCGATGACGTTGCTAACACCCCAGGAGACGTGGTGTATAAAAATGACCTGTTTGAGCTTATTCAATACCGCCCGGTCACCGAAAACGTCCATGCCACACCTGTGTTAGTGGTGCCGCCTTTTATCAATAAATATTACATTCTCGATTTGCGCGAGAAAAACTCACTGGTTCGTTGGTTAGTAGAACAGGGACACACCGTCTTCTTGATGTCATGGCGCAATCCATCTGCTGAGCAAGCTGATATTGGCTTTGAAGACTATGTCACGCAAGGGACAGTAAAAGCTGTCAGTGCGATTGAAGACATCACCGGCCAATCACAGATTAATGGTGTCGGCTATTGTATTGGCGGAACCGTATTAGCGTGCACCATTGCCTACTACTCTGCCAAACGCATGAAAGCGCGTATTAAGTCGGCAAGTTTCTTTACTACCTTACTCGATTTCTCACAGCCTGGTGAAATTGGCGCTTACATCAATGATAGTCTCATCCGAGCCATAGAAGCGCAGAATACTGCTCGCGGTTATATGGATGGGCGATCGCTGAGTGTGACCTTTAGCTTGTTGCGGGAGAATAGTCTTTATTGGAACTACTACATCGAGAACTATCTGAAAGGGAATAGCCCAGTCGACTTTGATTTGCTGTATTGGAACAGTGACAGTACCAACGTGGCCGCTAAAACCCATAATTTTATCCTGCGCGATTTATACCTCGAAAATAAGCTGGTGCAAGATAAGGGCGTTAAAGTCGGTGGTGTATGGATTGATCTCAATAAAATCAAAGTTCCCAGTTATTTTATTTCCACTAAAGAAGACCATATTGCTCTGTGGCAAGGCACGTACCGTGGTGCGCTCAATGTCGGCGGCAATAAAACCTTCGTATTAGGTGAGTCCGGCCATATTGCAGGGATTGTTAATCATCCAGTGAAGAAAAAATACGGCTTTTGGACCAATGACCACCTCGCAGATACGGCAGAGGAGTGGCTGGAAGGCGCGTCTCACCAGACTGGATCATGGTGGACACATTGGGAAAAATGGTTACGAAGTTATAGTCCCGACGAACAAGTTGAGCCCTACCCAACGGGATCAGACAGCTACCCTGTACTTTATGCTGCACCAGGTGAATATGTACGCCAGGTACTGCCGGTTAAATCGGACGTTGAGCCGAAATCAGCCGAATCTGAACCGGTAAAAGAAGAGGCTTAATCAACCGTCCCACAAAAATGGCGCCCCGACAGATCAGGCTGGGGCGTCACTTTCTAATCTTCGCGCCGCTGATCAGCGGCGATTAACTTTTGTAAAATACGTGAGACCGCGACAAATCCAAAGCTTGCTGTCACCATGGTTGCGGCGCCAAACCCACTGGCACAATCCATCCGTTTCGGGCCTTCTGCCGATGATTTACTCTCACACACACTACCATCCGGTTGCGGATATTTGAGCTGCTCGGTGGAGTAAACACAGTCAATCCCGAACTTGCGTCCTTTCGTCTTGGTAAAACCATAAAAGCGACGCAAATTGTTACGCAGCTTGGCCGCCAAGGGGTCTTGAATGGTTTTGGTGAGATCCACCACCTGGATTTGCGTCGGGTCCATCTGCCCACCCGCGCCCCCGACGGTAATAACTTTGATTTTGTGCCGCTTGCAGTGAGCCAATAATGCGGTTTTGGGCTTAATGCTATCGATCGCATCAAGCACATAATCAAAGCGCTTATCGATATACTCAGCAATATTATCCGGTGAGATAAAATCATCAATCACAGTGACTCGGCATTCCGGGTTAATCGCAGCCACGCGTTCAGCCATTACCTCACTTTTGCTTTGGCCGATGGTCGCTTTCAGCGCGTGAATTTGTCGATTGGTGTTAGTGACACACACATCATCCATATCAATCAGTGTGATCGCCCCAATCCCTGTGCGAGCCAGCGATTCCACTGCCCACGATCCCACGCCACCAATACCGATGACACAAATATGGCTTTGGTGAAWCACCTCTAGCGCACGGCGTCCATACAAACGAGCCGTACCGCCAAAACGTTGCAGATAGGATTCTGATAGGGGATGTGTCATAACTATTGTCTTCGTTGATCGCGCTGACAGGCGTTATACCGACTTGCTGATAGGATGTCTAGCCACATCCACCTTGAGGGCGTCACACAGCCAGTTGATCACGTGCATGACAGCGGGTGAACGCTGCTTATACCGCGCACTATAAAGGTAGTAGCCATAGCCGCTGTCTATACTTAACCCCAACGGATTTACAATCTGATCGTTTGACAGGGCGGCTGAGGCCATAAAGGTGGGGATCAACGCCATGCCCATACCCTGTTTCACGCCTTCAAGCGCCATAAAAAAGTGCTCAAAGCCTGCACCATATTGCGGATTACTGTCAGCCAGCCCAAATTGTTGCCAAAACTGCTCCCACAGTGAAGGGCGCGTCAAATGAGATAAAACCGGCACCTCCGATAACAACGCGGTCCGATCCAAAGGCTCTGGTAGCAAAGTCACTGATGCGACAAGCGATAAGTGTTCGTGAATTAAACAGGCTCCTTGCGCGCCTGCCTGCTGATGAGGCTGACAGCGGATTAAAATATCCAGTTCACTTTCTTTCCCTTGGGGCACATAGTCACTGGCACTGACCACCACAGAAATATCAGGATGCTGCGATTTAAATTCAGGCAGCTGAGGAATTAACCAAAGGCTAGCAAACGAAGGCGGCACCAATAAGCTGACAGACTCTTGCCTTGCACTTTGCTGGCGCGCTTGCGCCGTGGCATTGGCGATATCATTGACGCTGGCCGATATCACATTTAAATAAGAGTCACCGACTCGGTTGAGTTTTACTCCCCCTGCGTGTCGCTCAAAGAGTGGTTGGCCAATCCCTTCTTCAAGCTGCTGTATTTGCTTGCTCACCGTACTTTGGCTGATATGCAACACCTTGGCAGCTTCGGAAAAGCTCCCCGCCTGAGCCACCGCAATCAATGTTTGTAACGAACGCATCGACGGCAAACGCACATTCATCACCCTATTCCTTTTTTGCATGCCTGGTGAAAATATATCCTTTGCAGTTCAAAACACAAGCCCACCATACTGACTTATCAGTTTTGCGTAGAGGCCGTCCTATGAGCCATGTCTTTCACCGCCATTGTCATCACCTTCCTCCCACCATCGCCAGTGGTCAAGGGGTTTATCTAACGGATACCCAGGGTAAGCAGTATCTCGATGCATGCGGAGGCGCAGCCGTCTCTTGCCTTGGGCACAACCACCCTGCCGTATTGGACGCTATCCACCGTCAGCTTGATGCGATTCCCTATGCGCATACCGGCTTTTTTACCTCAGAAAGCAGTGAAGCGCTCGCCAAGATGTTGGCCGATCTTGCACCTCCCTCGATAAATCACGCCTATTTAGTCAGTGGTGGATCGGAAGCGATGGAA
Source organism: Salinivibrio sp. MA607 (assembly GCF_001996245.1). Taxonomy (NCBI): domain Bacteria; kingdom Pseudomonadati; phylum Pseudomonadota; class Gammaproteobacteria; order Vibrionales; family Vibrionaceae; genus Salinivibrio; species Salinivibrio sp. MA607. Next base: position 57,644 of record NZ_MUFJ01000018.1, read on the forward strand.
ACCGCGCTAAAACTCGCTCGCCAGTACTGGGTGGAAGTCGGTGAACCCCAACGACAACATTTTATCGCACGCCGCCAAAGCTACCATGGTAATACACTCGGGGCGCTGTCCGTGGGTGGCAACGCATGGCGACGCGCTCCCTTTGCCCCGTTGTTGATGGATACCAGTTTGATTGCCCCTTGTTACGCCTATCGCGATCAACGTCCCGATGAGACCGCTTACGAGTATGGTCAGCGGGTGGCCAACGAGCTTGAAGCCATGCTGTTAGAAAAAGGGCCGGAAACCGTCATTGGGTTTATCGCAGAACCTGTGGTGGGGGCGACAGCCGGTGCATTGACCGCGGAAGCGGGATACTTTTCTCGTATTCGCGCAATTTGCGATCAGTACAATATTTTGCTGATCCTCGATGAAGTCATGTGCGGCACGGGGCGCACCGGTCGCTTTTTCGCTTTTGAACATGAAGGCATCGTTCCGGATATTGTCGCCATCGCTAAAGGACTGGCTGCTGGTTATCAGCCCATTGGCGCCACCTTGGTCTCGGATCGTCTCTATGAAGCAATTGCATCTGGGTCAGGCTTTTTCCAACATGGCCACACCTTCATGGCTCACCCAACGGCATGTGCCGCTGCCTTAGCAACACTCACCACCATTCAGCAAGAAGGATTAGTTGACGCCGCTGAGCAGCAAGGAAAGACGCTTAAATCGGCGTTACACCATCAGTTTGATTCTCACCCTTTTGTCGGAGACATTCGCGGACGTGGGCTATTTTTAGCGTTGGAGCTGGTGGCAAACAAAACCAGCAAGCGTCCCTTTTCGCCTGAACTTACGCTCCATCAAACGATAAAAAAAACCGCCATGCATAACGGACTCATGTGCTATCCCATGGGCGGTACCATTGATGGTAAGCAGGGGCATCACATCTTACTCGCACCGCCCTATATCATTGAATCAACTCATATCGCGGCCATCACCGACAAGCTAGCACTGTCATTAGAGATGTGCTTGCCTCACCAATAACGACAGATTCAGAAGCGAGGGAAAAGAATGCGAGACGCAAGGACGATCATGGTTGCCCCCAATGGTGCGTACTTACAGCCCGTGCACCATCCGCATGTGCCTATCACCGGCGAACAGCTTATTCACTGCCTGCACGAATGCGCCGAGGCAGGCGCAACCATGGCCCACATCCACGCCCGCGATCAACAGGGAGCCCATAGCCTTGATCCCGCGCTAAACCAAGCGCTATATCAGCAAGTGATGGATGCCGTCGGCGATCGCATGGTGATTCAACTCACCACCGAAGCCGTAGGCCGCTATTCCCCCCAGCAACAAATGGCGCTGATTAAAGCCGTCAAACCCGAAGCCGCTTCCTTTGCGCTACGAGAGCTTATCCCTGATCATCAGCCTCCAAGCAAAGCGGTAACAGATTTTTTTGCTTGGACGGTTGAAGCTCGGATCTATAGTCAGTTTATTCTCTATCACCCCAGAGAACTGGCACGCTACTACACGCTGCGCGAACAAGGTATTTTACCCTCACGAGGTCATCACTTGCTTTTTGTTGCAGGGCGAGATCGGACTCCACCCCGAGGTATGCCCGAAGATGTCGCCGCCATGTATCATGCGCTTCACGCCGATGGCACTATTCCTTGGTCTGTCTGCGCATTTGGATGTCATGAAAGTCGCTGCTTAACGACAGCCGCGACACTGGGCGGTGACATTCGAATCGGCTTTGAAAACAACACCCAACACATCGATCAAAGCCAGGCACACGATAACGCATCACAGATCACAAATTTACGCAACACACTGGAAAACCTGGGATATTGTACTAAACTTGTACAAGCACTAAGACAAACCATGACCCAATCGTTTTAACCCAATACTATTGCTTGCAAATATTGTTAAAAGATTGAAAAAATAGCGCGGTGACACTTTTTTGTCATATTTACATCGAGTGTCATACCATCTTCGAGGGTGCGCCCGGATAGCAACCTCTAACTTAAAAAGGAATCTTAAGCATGAAAGCGATGAAACCGACTCTGATTGCGCTCAGCTTTTCCGCTGCACTAGGAACCGCAGCAACGGCTCAAGCCAATCAGTTTGTAACCATTGGTACTGGCGGTGTGACGGGTGTTTATTACCCGACGGGCGGTGCAATTTGTCGTCTGGTTAACAAAAGTAAAGATGACCACGGCATTCGCTGCTCTGTAGAGAGTACAGGCGGTTCTATCTACAACATCAATACCATTCGTGCTGGCGAGCTCGATATGGGGATCGCACAATCCGACTGGCAATATCATGCCTACAAAGGCACCAGCAAGTTTGAAGATCAAGGCGAATTTAAAGATCTGCGCGCGGTTTTCTCTATCCACCCAGAACCTTTTACCGTGGTCGCTCGTGCTGATGCAAACGTAAAAACCTTTGATGACCTCGAAGGCAAGCGCGTTAACATTGGTAACCCAGGGTCAGGTCAGCGTGGCACCATCGAAGTATTGATGGATCAAATGGGTTGGGACATGGATAAGTTCGGCCAAATTTCCGAGCTGAAAGCGTCTGAGCAATCAAAAGCCCTCTGTGACAATAAAATTGACGCCATGGTTTATGCCGTAGGCCACCCGAGTGGTGCGATCCAAGAGGCAACGACTGCGTGTGATAGCGTATTGGTTGAAGTCGCTAACGATGCGGCTAAACAGTTGATCAGCGAGCGCGATTATTATCGTCAAGCGATATTGCCAGGTGGTATGTACCGGGGTAACGATAATGATGTGACGACCTTTGGTGTGGGTGCTACGTTTGTATCCTCAAGCCAAGTCTCTGAAGACGTCATTTACAACGTCGTGAAAGCGGTGTTTGAGAACTTCGATGATTTCCGTCGCTTACATCCAGCGTTTGCCAACTTGAAGAAAGAAGAAATGGTAAAAGATGGTCTGTCTGCTCCCCTGCACCCAGGCGCAGCACGCTACTATCGTGAAGCGGGTTTGATTGAGTAATCATACTTCGTTGGCTTAAATGCAAAAGCGAGCGTCAAACGCTCGCTTTTTTATTGCTTCAAGGATGAGTCTTAATCTTAGCCGTTAGGGCTGATTCACCATTTGTGGCGCTAACGGTTCCAGTTTCCAAACCCGACCAAAGTGTTTGTAATGACCGGCTTGCTCGCCTGCTTTATTACCCATGCCATGGTATAAATCCAGGTGATTTTCTTTCACTGCCCCACCGGTATCCAACGCCATTAAAAGCTTGAGCACATGCTCTCCCGTCCATTTACCCTGGTCATCAAGCTGTGGCACTTCAGCAAGTAATACACTGCCCATAGGTAAGTAACGTCGATCCGCCGCCACAGAGGCGCCCGCTTTTAACGGGATCCCCGCCGTCCCACTGACAGGATCCGCCGCTTTGGGCGTAAAGAACACATACGACGGGTTGTGTTCCAGTAAGGTCCGAACCTCTTCTTCATCGTGCGCCGCGACCCAATCTTGAATCGCCCGTAACGACATATCCTCTCTGGCTACCTCACCATTTTCAATTAATACCTTACCAATACTGACGTACGGATGACCGTTTTTACCGCCGTAGGCAAAATACTCGAGCTGATCATTGTCACCAAAATGGACAAAACCACTGCCCTGCACTTCCATAATAAAGTTATCGATGCGAGATGCGCTGTAACCCAACTCCAACCCTAACCCTTCTAAAGCACCGTCATAAATCGCTTGACGATCAGGGCAGTCTTCATTACAAGGCGGTTTGGCATAAACTGGATAACGGAATAAGGCATCGGGTTGATGGCGCATTTCAATCACGGGTGAGAAATAGCCGGTAAACATCACGTTACCGAAATCATCGCCACCGCCCATTTGGTTAACACTCAGGCCAAACTCAGCGAGCGTGTCCACATTGCCTCCTGCGTCCAGCCATGCCTGCAAGCGCTGGTATACCGCTTGATGCTTGACCACTAACGAGGGAGATTTTGCTTCTACTTCTGCAAGCTGCTCCTGAAATAAACTAAAGTCGCGCGGACTTTCCGACACCACCTGAGATACTGGGGTTAAAATACGTTCAAACCGCCCATCTCGATACTGCTGACCACGATCAGTCGGCCTAACACACCCTGCGAGTACCGCCACACACGCCATCACGACTAACGCTTTTTTCACACCATCATCCAATCAGTTAGTTTGTAGCGCTAAGGCTCGCAAAAAGCGATGAATTTGGCAATCACTTATCATTATCAGACTGTAAATGCCTGCAAAATAATACAGTTCAATTGTGATGTCATTCAGATTATCCTAGTAACTGCTTGGTCATTCATCAAACTGTCATATAATTGTTATGTACTATGCATGAAACAAAAATGCATAGAAAATGCAACAAAAAAGGAGTAATGATTACCATGGACTTGAAAGTTGGGCGTTCGACGTTACTTGATAGCGATGCGGTGGAATATCAATGGATCCGCATGATGGCCAGTGAAGGTTGTACCCATAATGTGATCAATACCAGTATTCAGCGTTGCCTAGGTGGCGACTCGGAAACTGCCGATCTTTTACGCCGAGTAGCCACCAAGCAATGCTCGGTCAATGAGTTATTGTCGACAATAGAGTCTGTGAAATATTAATCACGATCTGAGCACTCTGCATCCTTGTGCCTACTCGGAGAGTTTCTGGGCGTCCCTACTTGTGCCGTCGTAACCTAATAACTCCATTGGATGCCAACATCTAGTCGTCTTTCGCAAAAAAAGACGTGTAATGCGCGGGCGATAAGCGTTCTAAGGTACTTTTGTTTTCGACACGATACACGTACGTTTGCGTACCAATCGAATAACTTAGCTTATCACCATCAAACTGATAACTCGTCGTAACCCGGCTGCCATTGGTATAGATACCGTCTTTGCGGACTTCAAAACGATCAGCTGCATAGGGCGCGACCTCTGTTTCAACCCATTCGCCATACAAATCGGTTTGCGTCACGTCAGGCGCAAAAATTGCAGGCTGGGTCGCCACTAAAAATCCCGTTCCACCAAATAATATAAATAGAACTAATAGAACCACTTGTTTCGTTTTTCGCACGCGCTTACCCCTCAGTGCTTTTTATTCCAGCATAACTAACTCATCACTTTACTTTAGACGCTGAACGCCAGATTGTGATCTCGCTTCATCGGCCAACATCGAGTATGGGAGCTAATTCTTATCGTTTCACATGCGCACTGACACCGCACAGGACTTGACACTCAGACCTAAAAAAGAATAAAAAGGCATATAAAGTGAATAAATAAACGGRTRTSCGCGTGAARATAAGAAGTACCGCACTGGTTAAAGGRTTTCGCCAATCTGCACCTTATGTAAATGCTCACCGAGATAAAACCGCGGTAATCATGCTGGGTGGCGAGGCGATGGCGGATGAGAACTTTAAAAATATCGTCAATGATGTCGCGCTACTCAATAGCCTTGGCATGAAGCTAGTCTTGGTGTTTGGTGCCCGCCCGCAAATCAATCGCGCGCTCAATCAGTACGGACTGGAAACGCCTTATCACAAAGGAATACGCATCACCGACAGCCACGCGCTTGAAGTGGTCAAACAAGCCGCCGGCCAAGTGCAGCTCGACATCACCGCGCGTTTATCCATGGGGCTTAACAACACCCCAATGGCGGGTGCTCAGATTAATGTGATCAGTGGCAATTTTGTTATCGCGCAGCCGCTGGGTGTCGACGAGGGGATTGATTATTGTCACAGTGGCAAAATTCGCCGTATTGATACCGACGGTATTCAACGCCAACTGGATCAAAACGCGATTGTGCTGATGGGGCCGGTAGCCAGCTCAGTAACGGGAGAATGCTTTAATCTCACCTCCGAGGAAGTGGCGACTCAGGTCGCGATTCGATTACGCGCAGACAAGCTCATCGGTTTTTGCTCCGAGCAAGGGGTGTTGAATCAAAACAATGAGGTGATTTCTGAGTTACTGCCCACCCAAGCCCAGCCACTTCTAGAGGCGAGAGAAGCCGCTGGCGATACTGGCTCTGGCACTAGTCGCTTTTTACGGGGCGCAATTGCTGCGTGCCGCGCGGGAGTCACTCGCAGTCATTTGATTAGCTATAAAAAAGACGGCGCCTTGATCCAAGAGCTGTTCTCGATTGAAGGGATCGGCACCCAGATCGTGATGGAGCGTGCCGAAAAAGTGCGCCAAGCCCAGATTGACGATATCGGTGGGATCTTGGATTTGATCCGCCCGTTGGAGCAACAAGGGATCCTAGTACGCCGCTCGCGAGAACAATTGGAGCAAGAAATCCCACGCTTTACCATCATCGAGCGAGATGGATTAGTGATAGGCTGCGCCGCGCTCTACCCGTTTAGTGACGCGCGCACCGGAGAGATGGCATGTGTTGCCATTCATCCGGATTATCGTGATGGCGACCGCGGCGTCATGCTCCTCAATCACCTCAAACAACGCGCCAAAGCCAAAGGGCTTGAAACCATCTTTGTGCTCACCACCCACAGTTTGCATTGGTTTCTGGAGCAAGGCTTTTTGCTTTCCGATGTCTCAGCGCTCCCCAACACCCGCCAAGAGCTGTACAACTATCAGCGTCGCTCTAAGGTACTAACCTTAGCGCTTTAGCTAACCTCGCCATTATAAGGGCGCCAACAAGGCATCCGGCAAACCACTATACCTGGCGGTGCGTGCGCCCACACCGTGGCGTAGCACCGGCCAAGACGCGTAAAGATCAAGCTGGCGCTTCGCCCGCGTGATGCCGGTATAAATCAGCTCGCGGGTGATCACCGGTGAAATGGTGGGCGGACACACCAGCACTGTGTGCGCAAACTCCGATCCTTGTGATTTGTGCACCGTCATCGCAAACGCGGTTTGATGGGCGGGCAGACGGCTGGCAAGCAAATAGCGCACCTCGCCATCGTGGGTTTCAAACGCCACGCGGGTGATCCCCTCATGCTGCACCGCAATTCCAATATCACCGTTATACAACCCTAGGGCATGGTCGTTTTGCAAAATCATGATCGGCCGACCGTGATACCAAGTATCACGCTCTTTGGCGATCAATCCCGCCGACGCCAAGTGCTGCTCAATGGCTTGGTTGAGGCCAGCGACACCAAATGGGCCTTCGGTCAATGCACACAACAAACGAAATTGGCTAAAGGCACTCAGCACGTCCGCCATCGATGGCGGGTTTTCGAGCGTCGCATTATCGAGTGTTGTTAAGTAATCGCGATATCCTGTCACCGCTTGTTGCATCAGGGTCTGATAACTGTCATCACTCAGCACATGGTGGGTAATATCGCCATAGCCGCGTTTTAACACCGCCCCCACCTCGGCCATCTCTCCTCGGTTCACCGCAAAGGCGAGCTGGCCAATGCCGGATTGAGCATCAAAACGATAACTTTTGCGCAGCAGACACAGGGCACTGGCGATCGCTGGCGCATGTGGGTTTTCGGGTACATCAAAGCCTGTTAGCTGGCTTAAACGCGCTGCTTGCGCCGCTGGATAGCCGGCCTCGGCGTACTGACAAATATCGCCTAGCACCGCCCCCGCTTCCACAGAGGCAAGCTGATCTTTATCCCCCAGCAAAATAATGCGTGTTGAGGGCGCCAAGGCATCGAACAGCTGTGCCATCAAAGGCAAGTCCACCATTGAGGCTTCATCGACAATCAACACATCCGCATGCACGGGATTATTTTTATGATGGCGAAACGCTACTCGCTGCGGAATCGCCCCTAATAATCGATGAATGGTACTGGCTTGGGTCGGCAGCGCCGCTTTCACGTCATGATCAACAGGCAAGGCGGCAATCGCCCGTCCTAGTGATTCAGTCAATCGGTTGGCCGCTTTACCGGTCGGGGCAACCAGCTTGATGGTGAGCGCTGCAGACGTTGTACGCTCGGCGTGGTGTGACGCCACCAGCGCCGCCAACAAACGGGCGACGGTGGTGGTTTTACCCGTACCCGGCCCACCCGAAATCACCGCAAACGGCTGGGTCAACGCGGTGGCTGCCGCCACTTTTTGCCAGTCTATCTCTACCTGTGAGGCGGCAAATAAATTATCTAGGGTTTGGCTGGCCTCATCCGGTACCGGCAGCGCCGTCAAACGATGGCGAATATGCCCGGCCACTTGCTGCTCGGCATGCCAGTAACGATGCAAATACAGTCGGTGTCCCGCAAGCACCAAGGGCGTCGCCTGCGTACCATCGGACACGACTGAGGCCTGCGCCAATTGCTCGCTTGGCGCTTGGCTATCAATGTGCGCCAATAAAGGCTGCCAAGCGACATCAGTGGGTGGCTGCCACTGGTGCAAATCAAGGCAGACATGGCCTTTGCCCACTTCGCGACTCAGCAGCGCCGCCCATACCGTGATAGCAGCCTTATCTAATTGGGTGTCTTCTTCGCCCATCAAACAAGCAAATTGCACATCAATCGCTCGCAATTCCCCGCGCTGGTAAAGTGCCATTAATGCTTGTTTCATAACGACTCTCCAGCAAACAGGTTGTCCAAGGCGTCAATCAGTGCCTTATCGGGACGGTGCGCGAATACGCCGGTTTCGCCGCTATCGCTGGTGCCCCGTAAAAAGAAATAAAACACGCCTCCCACATGGGTGTCGTAATCATAATCGGGGATCCGCTGGCGCAAAAAGCGGTGCAGCGCCAAGGTATAGATCTGATACTGAAAGTCGTATCGGTGCGCGATCATCGCCTCTTTGAGCGCCTCAGGATGGTAATCGGCCACACTGTCCCCTAAATGGTTCGACTTCCAATCCAGCACGTAATACTTGCCATCGGCGCGGAAGGTTAAATCGATAAAACCTTTTAACATCCCGCGCGCCGTCTCAAAGGAGAGCTGGCCAGCACGCGCTGACAGTGCATCATATCGCGCGGCGAGTCGGTTCAGTCGCTGGCAGTCGAGTGCGGCCAAAGGCATCACGAACTCCATCTCCGTTAACCGACTGGCGTTGTCAATTTGGTTCAGCATCAGCCCTTGTTCATTGAGCGGGTGTTTCAATACCTGTGTCATCCACTGCTGCAATATCGGGCACCACTGCGGGTCATAGTTTTCCAAGCTAAGGTGATGGGTAATAAGCTCAGCGACCTCTTCACTCATCAAATCAGCGGTAAAGTCCACCTCTTCAAACAAGGTATGTAAAAAGGTACCGGCTCGCGCGCCTTTGGGAAACGCAAAAACTGACCAAGGATCCACCGCCACATCCGGCGTCTCCTCGCCGGCGAGGTCATCGTCCGCGTCCAAGTCGTAACTGGCTAATGTGGGCAAGGCGCTGACATGATGGCTCTGTTTTAACAGTCCTGAGTAACTGGTTAAGCGCCACTGACGGTCAATCTTGCCGTCAAACTGACGCGCGGTTAGCGCCTCGTGGGCGCCCGTTTCAGGGGCATAACGGCTATCATCCGGCTCCGGTGGCGCAACCACAGCCACCGCATCGCTCGCGCTCGCCAACCCAGCTAAACTCTCGGCCAGCAGGCTAGCATCACCGACTTCTCCATGCTGGAGCAAATAACCGAGGGCCGTTAAGTGCAAGGCCGAGTCTTTTTGCCGACTGTTACCTTGTTTAAGGGGCGCACAGCCGATAAAACACCCATACACGGCGCGCGTCACCGCCACATACAGCAAGCGGATATCTTCAGCCAACCGCTCTTTTTCAGCGCGTTCTTTGCCCTCATCGACATTATCCAACGCCAGTACCGGCTGATACTGTTCATCATGATAAAACGGTTGGCTGCTTTCGCGATACTGACAAGCAAACGGCAAGTAAACTAAATCGTACTCCAAGCCTTTCGATTTGTGGATGGTGACGATTTGCACCAAATCACGCTCCGACTCCAACCGCACCTGCTGCTCTTCCGATTGTTGAGCCGGCTCGGCCATCCGCTCTTGTAGCCAGCGGATCAGCGCGTGAGGGTTGTCCAATTGCTGGCTGGCACTTTGCAGCAACTCCGCGATATGTAAAAAATCGGTCACACAGCGCTCGCCTTGCGGCATCGCCAACCAGTTTTCTGCCACTTGGCGGGCACTGGCGACTTGGCGCAGCATCGGCATCACCCCACGGCGCTGCCAGGTATCACGGTAATGGCTAAAGGCCACCACCTCATGCTCCCACAAGGCTTCGTCTTGATTGAGTAACGCCAGCTGCTCAGCGGTCAGGCCAAATAAGGGGCTGGCTAGCGCTGCCCGCAACTTACGCTCGTTTTCAGGCTGCATCACCGCCACTAAAATGCGCTCAATATCGCTGGCGACGGGGCTGGCGAACACATTATCACGGTTAGAAAGATACACAGACGCCACGCCTTTTTCGGCCAGCGCTTGCTTGACCAACTGTGCCTCGCGTCCAGTGCGCACCAACACGGCGATATTGTGCGGCTGAATCGTGGCTTGGCCGGAAGGCGTTTGTAGATAACTATTGCCCGCCACCGATTGGTTGAGCACTTGCGTGATATGCTGTGCGGTACTCACAGCTAAGGTCTGTTCAAAATCTTGCTTGCCACATAATTCATCCGGGCTGTGATGCCAAAAGGTGAGCGCGGGCTGCTCGTTTCCCTCCACCACCAGCGCCTTTTGTTTGGCGCTAGGCGAAGAGGCCACCGCTAAAAAGGGAATACTGTCTTGATAGACAAACGGTGCCTTCGCACGTGAGAACAAGGCATTGACTCCGCGTACCATGCCATCTGTCGAGCGCCAGTTGGTGGCAAGGTTATAGTGATCACTCACCTGCGCACGGGCATGAATATAGGTGAAGATATCGGCGCCACGAAAGGCATAAATCGCCTGTTTAGGATCGCCAATCATCATTAAACCGGTGCGCTCCCCCTCTTCCTCTGTGTCTGTCTCTTCCTCTGTGTCTGCGAATACAGGGGCATCGTCCGCCACTGGCGGCTGATAGACAGTGCTAAAAATCTGATATTGCAGCGGGTCGGTGTCTTGGAATTCATCAATCATTGCCACCGGATATAAGCTGCGAATACGCGCAGCCAACTGGCCTTGGCTATCTTGGTCAAGTGCGCTGGCAAGTTGAGAAAGGAGATCGTCAAACGAGAGCCACCCTTGGCGGCGTTTTTCTTGGCGGAGCAGCTGCCGCACTTCTTTAATCGCCAGTGCAGTTAATCCCGGTTTTAACGTCGGCGGCTGATCAACCAATGCCTGAATCTGCTCAAATAGCGCTAGACTCGGTGGCTCAGCTTTACTCTTGTCCGCCAACGTCTGTTTGGCGAATTTTTCCAATTTGTCGGGCAACTGGTAATCAAGCGTCTCGGCATTGGCCCATTGTTCCATCGCATTCAGCCAGTTCGCCAGATGATCTTTGCGATAACTGCGGCCATCGAGTTTAGCGGCACTTAGCTGGTCGGTGATCTGCTCCCCCGCCTCGCGCCATGCTCGCTTTACCCCGTCAATTTTGGCTATCGCCGCTTGGTGTGCCGCCATGAGATCTTCGCCGAGATCAGGCGCCTTAACCGTGACAGCCGGTCCGGATAAATAGGGCGCAATCTCTTTTAATAAGGCCTCCGGCGCGGGCCAGTAGCTGCTCACCACACCGGCTAACGATTTTGGCAGCGGATAAAAACGACGACGCCAAAAATCGGCCGCCGCGCGCGCTTTGATCTGTCGCTCGTCGGTGACAAATTCATGACTGAACAGGCTACCCGACTCAAACGCATTTTGGGTCAGCATCCGCTGACAAAAACCGTGAATGGTATAAATGGCCGCTTCGTCCATCTGACGCTCGGCCTCTAACAGTCGCTGCGCCGCGGTTTTATGATCGCTTACCTCTGAAAGCAAAGGTCCAATGATAGGATCGTCACACTCACCGCGCATAAAGGCAAAACGCGCCTCATGAATGCGACGTCGAATACGGTCTTTTAGCTCTTGGGTTGCCGCTTCGGTAAACGTCACCACCAGTATTTGCTCGACCCGACACGGCGCTGCGCGGCCATGCCCAAGCAACAATCGCAGGTACAAGCCAGCAATGGTAAACGTCTTACCGGTGCCGGCGGAAGCTTCGATTAATCGGACGCCATCGAGTGGCAAGGTGAGCGGGTTGAGGATCTGCGGTTCCATATCATTATTTCATCGCCTAGTCTGCCCGCTATTGTAGCAACCCCTTGGGGTAAAACATATTCTAACCAAGGCCATCAATCTGCGCCGGTTAACATCACGATCAAAAAAGGCCAGCATCGCTGGCCTTGGTTCGTTTATTGAGACTCAACACTTACGACTGAAGCCAAACTGGGTTGGTCCATGCCGTGCTGCCGTCTTTGTCTTCCACTTCTAGGTTGATCCAACCTTCTGCATCCGCAGGAATAGGCAGTGATAGCTCAAGACGCTGTGTGCTCTCTTCAGGGTTAATGGTGATGCTGTTTAGCACCTCACCACCTTGGCCGATTAAGCGCACTTCTTTGAGGCCATCAGCGGCGACCACATTAATATCCCATTTATCACCTGCCTTGGCGGTTTCACCAAACATGATGTTTTGTGGATACAGGATTGGCCCCTGGGTGGCATAGCCGTGACCGGCTTTTAACGCTTTGGCAAAGGCGAGCGGCGTTAGCTCACCATCAACATTGGCCATCATACGAATACGCCCAGTGAGCTGATTCCACGCATCATGGGTATCGGTGCCGGCTGTGAGGTACATGGCTTCGCCTTGATCCCAAAGCTTGTGCGCTTTTTCAAGGGTCGGCTCGTTATCGACACGTGCGTTAAGCTCCATCAGGTCGAAACGGTCAGTCTTACCGCCCGGCACCGCATCCTTAGCGATATTGGTGAAGTAGCCATAATCGTTATATGGATGGTTCATCGGCACCACTTCTGCACCCATCTCATGTGCAGCATCAATCAGAGTATGCACGTCATCAGTACCCGGATCGACCGTCAGCGCCGCGCCATTATCGATGGGGAATGGGTTCATGTGACCCCATGATGGCGAGATCTCAATCGATGGAATGAAAGGCACACCACGTTTCGCTGATAAGTCAGCAAATATTTTGTGATTAATGGTGGAGTCGTGATCACTGATAAAGGTCAGATCCAAGTCGGTTGCCAACTGAGCACGCACCACGATTTCTGGTGGGGTTACCCCTTCCAGCACATTGCCGTGGTGGTGCAAGTCTGCCCCGTACCATTGGTGGCGATTAGGGAAGGTTACCTGTGGGATCTTAACCAACTGCTTGTTGGTTTTACCCGATTCCAGCGTCACGTCCAAGGTTTGTGATTCAGCGGTAAAGCCTGCACCGGCGTTAATGCCCAGCTTGTATTCACCCGGTGCTAGGTTTAGCTCGGCATGGCCGGCAGGCAGCAAGTCCGTGAAGAAGGTGCGTTTACCCAAGAATTCAACCGGTGGCGCTTGGCCTTCAATGATAGTCACACGTGCGTCTTTAGCCACGCCAGACACCGCTTCTTCTACGTTAAGCGCAAGGGTCGCAGGGCTTTTTAGCGAGGTGAAATTCAGTGTTTGCTCACTATCGGCACCCACGGTAATAGATTGCAGCTGGCTGTTGGCATGGCCGGTTGCCGTGCCATACACTTGGTATTTGCCTTCTGGCAATGCCATGCTGTACTGACCATCTTTAGCAAGCGTCCACGCGTAAGGGTGGCCGTCTTTCTCAATCATCACAATCGCATCGGCAGGCACGTTACCATTGTCGGCGCGAAGTTGGCCGGTAATAGTGCCCGTCGCTTCGCCATGACGTTCGGCTTCGGCTTTGACGATCGGCGCCATGTCACCGTTCGGAACAACCTGTAACTGAGACTCAAACGTACGGCTTTCACCGGCTTTGAGCGTGTGACCCAGATACATATCGCGACCGTTGTATTTAATGCGGTCAAAGTAAGGCGCGTGCAGTGCGAACGCCCAGTCACGGTCATACGCGACCATGCGATCGGCGAGAGCATTATCCGCCATCGCTTCTTCATTGCCTTCAAGCCCTGGTACCGCGAACTGATAACCCGTATCCGGCCAGATCGTGTGGCCAGATTCTAGTTCGAGATCATCCTCACCCTGGTTATTCATCACGGTTTTAAGAGCAATCGCGTCAGAGCCTGCAGCCAAGGTATACCAAGTCGTAATGTCGACTTTGTCGAAGTTACGGCTCACTTTGATCACTGCTTTTTCATCGCTGTCTTCAACAATATCAATCGACTTGCGCTCGTTCGGCCAGGCTGACCAGCTGTTGGGGATGAAATCTGCAAAAGCGACTCGGTCTAGATCAATTTTGCCATTTTTCACCGCCGCGAGGTCCACCAAGGTACCACGTGGCACGCCCCATGGTGGCGCAGACTCAACCGCCAATGCGAACGCGACATGCTCGTTTTTTACCGTGATGTCTTGGGCATGCGTTGCCTCGCCATCTGGGATTGCAGTCTTACCTTGAGTAATGCTGACGTCGGCGTGCGCTGAGGCACCCAGCAAAAGGCCAGAGACCAAGGTTGCCACTGCGCTTTTTGAGAATTTATGCATGAAGGCACTTCCTTTTTTTCATGGTTTGTTATGTGAATTTTCGATGACATTGTGCGTTAAGTTAATTACACGTTCAAATAAAAAACAGAACAAAGACCTCTACAAACAACACAAAAATG
>NZ_MUFJ01000019.1:0-71836 GCF_001996245.1 Salinivibrio sp. MA607
AATCTATATAATGCGCACTGATATTGGGAGTGTAAATGAGTCATTTAGTCATGTCTGGTTTGAGCCATTCACGCAGTATCGCCTCGATGCTCAATGTGTGCATTGTGATTATTTAAATGACTGATGCGGGAACACATTTTTAATTCGTTGCTGAGTACGATGATCAATACTGCGCGACAGCACGACTTTTGCGGGCTTAAACCGATTGCTATATACCTTTACTGTCCCCGTAAACGGATGACGTTTAGCGATATCTTGGCAATCATGTAAAAAACCTTTCGGTACTTTGCCTTTATGACGCACTAATTGGCCATCCTTAAACGCTATCACCAGCAATGGCCGGTCGATCAACATAAATGCGAGAAATATGGCAAAAGAAATCAGTAAAAAGTAGCCCATACTGCATGCTCACTTATTGATAAAAGGTTTTACATATCCAGCAAGTTGCTAAGATCTTGCTTTAGCGTATCCACTTGCTTATTGGCACTTTCTGAGCGGTTAGCCTCAGACAACAAATATTCAATCGTGTCAGACAATGTCGCATCAAGCTCATGGGCCTTTTGCGACAGCTTTTCCCATACGCGATAGTCTAAATCGATCGACTTTTTACGCGTTTGCTCTTGCTCAGCATTAAAGTGGCGTTTTCGCTTGGCACGAATGGCTTGTTTGAGTTTTTTATCTAATGATGGCGCCATGTGCTTGTCAATCCACTGTTCAACTCGCGTGGGTTCATGCTCAAGGGCCAGCAACGCATTAACGGCAGTATTTGCCTCGTCTGCGTCGATGTATTTTGTGACAGCGTCACCATCTTTCCATTTTTTTACCAAATAGGCCCATTTCCAGCCTGCTTCAAGGTTTTCGAGTTGTTGATATTTCATATGCCAAGCTTCAGTCACGCCAATGAGTGACAGCGTAACACTAACTCGCTGCCTGTTCAATTATCACACACCTAGATACGCACCCTACCCGTTGGTTATTTATCCCTTCGTTATGGCGCCATTTTATTACCGTAGTGTGTTATCCTTTATGCTTTAACCATTCTAATCTTAGTCAGTAATCATAGACATGCATGAAGTTGATTGGCGTGATGCCAAACCACATTATTCTCAGTTTTCCCCAGACATCGCACAGTTTGAGTATTTAGAGGCCGCCACGCTACTGTCGCTACAGTCACGTTTAACCCAGGCTCTGCAGTGGTTGATGTCATCTTCGTGCCCGACACGTTGCCTGACCGTCATGTCTGCTGATCTTCCACACTATCTTAATGCATATCGGGATGAGCTAGTCGCAAAATGCCCGAGTTCGCCTGTTTTAATTGGTGAGGCCGTTACAGAGTCGACGCTATTCGGGTTTGCTTATGATAATAATAAAAATGTGACAGCGTCACAAAAAAAATCGGGCTTACTTCATCAAGCCAACGGTGGCGTTTTAATTTTAAAAGTTGCCGATATTTTGCAACAACCTCGTGTTTGGGTGCGTCTGAAGCAATTTTTGTCGACAGGTAATCTGGCTTGGCAAACAGCGCGTCCCGATCAAATAACCGAATTACCCGATGAAAGCCTTGATGTTCGACTGGTATTGGTTGGCGATAGGCAGTGGCTGGCCGATTTTGAAACCAACGAGCCTGACCTTTACGATGGCTTATCTGCTTATGCTGAGTATGAACAAGACATTGAGCTCAACGCAAGTAATATCACGCCCTACTTTTCTTGGTTAAAAGGTATTGTCACCACACTGACCGCTTTAAGTGTCTCCGACTCCGCGCTGGTGCGTTTACTCCAAGCGGGTGCACGAGAAAGTGAAGATCAGTTACGTATGCCACTTTGTCCTATTTGGTATCATCAATTATTGGCTGAATCACTGATGACGGTCGATGAGGTATTAGACGGCAATGCGATTGATGCGGCCATTACGCGCCGTTATCAGCGAGCTGCGTATTTGCCAGAGCGTGCCATTGAAGACATACACAAAGGACAAGTTTTTATTGATACTCGCGGTGAACATATTGGTCAAATCAATGGTCTCACTGTGATTGAGGTGCCCGGTCATCCATTGAGCTACGGCGAGCCAGCTCGGATATCATGTGTGGTTCACTCTGGCGACGGTGATATTGCCGATGTTGAGCGCAAAGCGGAATTAGCCGGCAATATTCACGCCAAAGGAATGATGATTATGCAAGCCTTTGTGAGCGTGGCCCTAAATCTTGATGATCCCCTGCCTTATTCGGCATCCATTGTGTTTGAGCAATCTTATAGCGAGGTCGATGGAGACAGTGCATCATTGGCCGAACTGTGTGCTTTTGTAAGCGCCCTTTCTCAACAACCGATTAATCAAGCCATTGCGATAACGGGAGCCGTCGATCAATTTGGCCGCGTTCAGGCCGTTGGCGGAATCAACGAAAAAATTGAGGGATACTATCAAGTTTGCGCACACCGAGGATTAACTGGCCAGCAAGGTGTGGTGTTGCCGAAAACGAATCTATCATCCCTTTGTTTACGCAATGATGTCGTTGAAGCCATTAAAGCCGGACAGTTTCATATTTGGGCGGTAGATGATGTCGAGCAGGCTCTACCTCTTGTGACGGGTCTCCCATTCTCAGGAGAAGAAGACGAGACATTACTAAGAAAAATATCTAATCGAATAAATCATTTTCATACTGATGAAAAACAAAGCTGCAACAGTTTGTTTAAACGCGTAAAAAACTGGTTTGGCCAGTACTGATCCGAGTTGTTTGGCGTACACGTGTACGCTAAACTGCTCGCAATTGAATAAGGAGCAGTTTAGATATAATGAAACGCCAAAATTCCTATAATCGCGATGATCTACTCGCATCGAGCCAAGGTGAGCTTTTTGGTCCAGGACGTCCACAGCTTCCTGCCCCTAACATGTTGATGATGGACCGTATCACCAACATTACCGATCAAGGCGGTGACTTTGATAAAGGCATAATTGTCGCTGAATTGGATATCAATCCCGATCTATGGTTTTTCGATTGTCATTTCCCTGGTGACCCTGTTATGCCTGGTTGTCTGGGTTTGGATGCGATGTGGCAGCTAGTTGGCTTTTTCTTAGGCTGGATCGGTGGCGAAGGCAAAGGCCGAGCCCTCGGGGTTGGCGAAGTGAAATTCACAGGCCAAGTTCTCCCTACTGCTAAACGCGTTCGTTATGAGATTCATATGAAGCGTGTAATTAATCGCAAACTGGTAATGGGTGTTGGTGATGGCCATGTCTTTGTCGATGATAAAGAGATTTACGTCGCTAAAGATTTAAAAGTCGGTCTATTCCAAGACACATCGGCATTCTAAGCGTTTCAGTAAAGCCGGTGCCTTCGCCGGCTTTACTTTTATTTGTTCTCCCCCGTTAATTTTCCCTTTCCCTTTCCCTTTCCCTTTCCCTTTCGAGACCTACGTTAACGTGATAATGATTTTAGAATTTTTATATAGGTAATTAATGAAATAAGATTATATTTATAAAGTTATAGTGCGTTAGGTGACTATTAAAAAGGCCTTATCATAAGATAAGGCCAAACATATTACGGAAATGGACTACTTCATCATCTCTGATTTACTTGTTCTGCCTTCGCGCCATCCGCCAAGCCAGTAGCTTCTTGCATCAGTTTGTTGGTAAGGACATATTTCAGACGATCGACCGTTTACTCCCGCTTGAAAGCCTTTTGACTGTGCGCGTTCCAAACGATCTCGCTTCTGTCTTTTCATAGGGTCGCCCTCTTCATTCCATCTTGTTCAATGCTGCGCTTGCTATTCGCAAGAATGCTCCCGTCCATGACGTTTTTATGAAGCATCAACTACAGCTTCGATCATGAACATTTTTTAATCAAGCACTATCGCTGCTGTAAAAGACAAACTGTGAGTCATCTCCCCCAAAAAGTGACGCCGTCACTCACTCTCTTGTTGCATAGCCTCCAAGGCTTCCCAACGTTCAAACGCTTGCTCAAGCTCGTGTTCCGCCTCTACCAATCGGGTAAGTTTAGGCTGAGTAATCTCCTGACTTTTCGAGAAAAAATCAGGATCATTCATCTCTGATTGCAAGACTTCAATTTCGTTTTCTAATGCTTCAAGCTGCGCAGGTAAACCTTCCAATTCACGCTGTAATTTGTACGAAAGCTTCCGCGGTTTACTTTTCGGTTTTGCCGTCTTTTGTTCCGTATCAGCGTGACGGTTTGATGGGGTACCTTTATCATTTGGGGTAATCGCTTTGAGGTATTGCTCACGTTGTTGCTGCGCATCGTGATAGCCACCCACAAACTTATTGATCGTGCCGTCCCCTTCAAATATCCAACTGTGGGTCACCGTATTATCAACAAACTGTCGATCGTGACTGACTAACAACAAGGTTCCTTGGAACTGAGAGAGTAAGTCTTCCAGCAGCTCTAACGTCTCAATGTCCAAATCGTTTGTTGGCTCATCAAGCACTAAGAGATTCGCAGGCTTGAGGAACAGTTTGGCTAACAGTAAGCGATTTTTCTCTCCTCCCGATAGGGCTTTTACCGGGGTTTGTGCTCGTCGTGGATGGAATAAGAAATCTTGCAGATACCCCATCACGTGGCGCTTACGCCCACCGACTTCAACTTCTGTTTTTCCTCCCGCCAAGTTATCAATCACGGTCTTTTCCGGATCGAGTTTTTCGCGGTATTGGTCAAAGTAGGCCACATCCAGCTTGGTGCCAACATGTAAAGAGCCACTGTCGGGCGTCAGCGTCTCTAGCATCAGTTTTAGCAGTGTGCTTTTTCCGCATCCGTTGGGGCCGATTAGCGCGATGCGATCACCACGCATCACCGTAAAGCTCAGCGGTTTAATTAACGGTTCATCTTGATAAGTGAATGTCACGTTTTCAGCTTCAAAAACAATTTTTCCTGAACGCGTTGCATCATCCAGTTGCAAGTTGGCGTTACCTTGTAACTCTACGCGGTTAGCGCGCTCTTGACGTAACGCTTTCAGTTCTCGCACCCTTCCCTCATTACGAGTACGACGTGCTTTAATACCTTGACGAATCCATGATTCTTCTTGGGCCAGTTTTTTATCAAACTCAGCGTTTTGCTCAGCTTCAACCCGTAGTGCCTCTTCTTTACCATCAAGGTAGGCTTGATAATTCCCCGGCCAGGATGTCAGCTTACCGCGATCTAAGTCGACAATGCGTGTTGCCATGGCGCCGATGAACGAACGATCGTGTGAGATAAATACGATCGCGCCCCGAAAGTCTTTCAAAAATTGCTCTAACCACAGAATGGTCGATACATCAAGATGGTTAGTCGGCTCGTCGAGGAGCAATACATCGGGCTCGCAAACCAGTGCCCGGGCTAATGCTGCCTTGCGCTGCCAGCCACCTGACAACGCGTTGAGCGCGGTATTACCATCCAGCCCAAGGGCACCAAGAACCACCATAATTTGGTTATCAAAGCGCCATGCATCGGCATGATCTAGCGCTTCTTGTACCTTTGCCAGCTCGGCGATGTTTCGATCGCTAGGATCGGTTTCGATCGTTGCGATCAGTTGATGGTATTGCTTAAGCTTATCGCCCGCATCGGCAAGCCCTTCCGCGACATAGTCAAACACGGAACCTGGGCTATCTCGAGGTGGATCTTGCTCCAGTCGTGAGACTTTAAGCTCGGATTGACTTTGAATAGTGCCATCATCAAGTTGCACTTGTCCGTCGATGACCTTCATCAACGTAGACTTGCCTGCGCCATTACGTCCAACCAAACAAACACGCTCTCCGGGCTGAAGAATGAAGTCTGTTTTGTCTAACAATGGATTGTCGCCATACGCTAACTGCGCAGCGGTAATTTTAATTAATGCCATGTTGCGATAACCAAGCTTGTAGTTGTATGTGATCAAACGGCCAGCCTAACTCTGCGCTCACCTCTCCTGCTTGATTGCGAATTGCAATCACCGGAATAGTGACGCCGTAACGCTCAAAGAGCGTATCGTCAAAGGCAATATCTAGGGTTGCAAGTGGCGTTTGATAACCGAGTGATTGATAAAGTGACCAGGCTTGCTCACACAGATGACAGCCTTCGGTACTGAATAACACGAGTGTCATGCAACCACGTCCTGATGCTGAATAATCCAACAATTGTGAATATGGGGATTACGTGCAAAGTCTTCTGGGATCGAACGCTTACTCATATTTTCTGCATTAAGTCCGGCATCGGCCAATCGCTCAAGATCCATCTTAAAGTGGCGTTTGTTATTAGAGAAAATAATTTCGCCTCCAGGGCGCAACCGTGCTTTGAGAGCCAATAGTAAATCGATGTGATCACGTTGTACGTCAAAGGTTGTCTGCATCCGCTTCGAGTTAGAGAAAGTCGGTGGATCAACAAAAATAAGATCAAATTGTTGGTCCGATTGCTCTATCCACTGCAAGCAGTCGGCCTGTTCAAACTGATGCTGACGCCCGACCATTCCGTTAAGCTTCATATTGCGCTCAGCCCACGCAAGATACGTTTTCGACATATCCACGGTGGTCGTTGACCGTGCACCACCGACCGCTGCATGTACCGATGCACTTCCCGTATAAGCAAACAGGTTAAGTACATCTTTTCCAGCCGCTTTCTCGCCAATTAGTCGACGCGTGTAGCGATGATCGAGAAACAAGCCGGTATCGAGGTAGTCATAAAGATTAACCTCAAGTGTTACACCGTATTCCTGTACGGTCATAGTATGCGCGGCACCTGACAGCTTTTGGTATTGATTATTCCCTTTTTGCTTCTCACGCGTTTTGAGCACCACTTTATTCGCATCAACACCTGTGACAGCAATGGCAGCACGCACCATATCCAGCAATCGCCGACGTGCCTTTTCTGGGGCGATCGTCTTAGGTGCCGCATATTCTTGGATCACTAAAAAGTCGCGATAGCGATCAATCGCGGCTTTGTAATCCGGCAGGTCAGCATCATAGAGTCGATAACACTCGATGGCCTCTTTTTTCGCCCATTTATCCAATTTTGTCATGTTTTTACGGAGCCGATTAGCAAAGTCAGGAGCAACGTCAACCGTCGGGGCTGCATCTCCTGCCTCTTTCACGCCACGTGCGGTAATGGCATACGTTTTCATTACGCAATCAAGGGCGCCATTGCGCAGTGCAAACTTGTCATCGGCACGCATCCGCAGACAACTAAGCAGCTCGTCCGAGCCGGAATATAAAGAGACAGTGTTACCTGCAAACGCGAGCTTAAGATGGTCACCTAGCTGCGTGTACAACGCAATCAGTCCAGGCGTCGTGCCTAAACGCTCACCGTAAGGGGGGTTTGAGATAATATGCCCTCCGGTGAAGTCTTCTGGCGGGACCACCTCAGTGGCATCTGCGACATTAAATTCGATCAATTCTGCGACACCCGCGCGTCGGGCGTTTGCCCGGGCCGTCTCAATCATACGTGCATCATTGTCTGTCCCATAAAAACGCGTTTGGCATTGGCTCACCCCGCGTTTAGCTTTAACGCTCGCCTCTGCTTTGATCGTTTTAAAAGCCTCGTCATCAAAACCAAGCAGTGATTCAAAGCCCCAACGTTTGCGCTTAAGCCCAGGAGCGACATTCGCGGCAATCATCGCCCCTTCAATCAGAAGCGTTCCGGAACCACACATGATGTCCATCATAGGTTGCCCGCTTTGCCACCCACTGCGTAACACTAACGCTGCTGCATGGGTTTCGCGTAAAGGAGCCGCCCCTGCCTGAGTACGATATCCTCGTTGGTGCAAACCACTGCCAACCATATCAATACCGAGCACACCTTTATCTTTCGACAAGCGCATGTGAATGCGTAAGTCTGGTTGCTCACGATCAATACTTGGCCGTGGCAGATTGGCTTTTTCAAATTTATCGACAATCGCATCTTTGACTTTTAGGGCACCATATTGGCTATTGCGAATCTCTTGGTTAGTACCGTTAAAGTCAACCGCTATCCGCTGGCTGGAATGGAAATGATCCGGCCAATTAATCGCCGTAGCGCCAAGGTATAAATCCATATCATCGCGAACCGCGAACTCACCCAGCACCAGCACAAAACGGGATGCAACCCGACTCCACAAACAACATTGATAAAGCGTGGAATCGTCGGCTTTAAATTTTACACCGGCATGGACTTGCTTAAGGCTGGATGCACCAAGCTGTTCAAGCTCCTGAGCCAACAAATGCTCGAGACCTCGAGCGGTTATAGCGAGATAGTGTTTCATTGAGTCTCTACACCCTCTGGGCGTGGTTGTCATAATGGCGCCGATTATACATCAATCTGACCCGCCCCGTTGACCCAAGGCGAAACAATCTCCGTTGAATGGTGAATTAATCGCCACCCCACTGTTTCTGTAAAGAATCAATCACCGATGATTATTGTTTCCCTCAGGAACCCTATCTCAGCAAACCCTGACTGACTACGTTTCCTGGTGGAAACACGACCTAATCAAGGCGCGCCACGTCTAGCATGAAGCGTTAGAAAATATAACGTGTAAGCATTCACTTTGCCTTGAGAGGCGAGTTATGGYGGGTTGATAGGCGTGCAGAATTCGATTATTTCCCACTAGGAATTAGGTTAGCCTCTAAAAACTGGTATATACCAGCTAGCGGTTAAGGAAAGGATTATTGCTGTAAAACAGGAAAAAGCGGTAAAGATTTGCCGTTAAAGCGGATAAAAACGCGACGAAAATACCCAATTTTAGACATTATTGGTGCACGTTTTTTGCTCAAACGTGAAGAGAGATCACAGGTTTTAGACGCACCTGTTTGGTATCAGAAACATTAATCGCGCAAAAAGAAGTGGGAATAGTGACGTCAAATCAGGGGAAAGGTTGGATAAAAGAAAACGTGAGCTGAGTGAAAGCCACTCAGCCCACTAACGCAAAGCGACCTTTTTGGCTATTAGTTTGGTGTTTAGATTGCGATAGCCGGTCGTTCATTACTTTAATCGCACCACAAAACGCCATGGTTTTATTTGCGCTCAGTTCAAAATCGGCTTCGCGAGCGAGCATGCATAGCGAGGCTGAACCGGCGTTTTCTATAATAATAAATGGCGCCCTGTCCCCGGTTTGGCTCGTGAGTTCGACAATCTGCCCCCACTCGGGTGCGGCGATCGTTTCTTGTTGCGTCTCAAAAAACCAACTTTTGGGTAGCACAGGTTTGTGGAAGCGATGGGCTGCCACTGCGTTCAAAGCAAGCTCTGCCCGGCGCGGCCCGGACAGTGACAGTAATGACAGAGGATCTGTCAGATACTGAAAAAGCGATGCGTCCTCAACTGAAAATGGGGATGTCGAGAACGCATCAGGGATGAGATGTTTGGCATTGATCGCCACGCGAAAAACCATGTCATCACCCAAATCGAGCATCAGTGATGTCGATGCATCATCGAAATACCATCTCCATGCATTGTTAGGTTTTAACATACTTCAGCTCCCGCGAAGACTCAAAAACTGGGGGTCTGGCGATATCAAGACTGCCATTGACTGAAGTGTAATGGGTTGAGGGCAAAAAAAAAGGGGAAGAAACCCTCCCCCTTTTCGCCTTAAGACTTTATTTTTTAAATTAAATATGACGAACGATTTGCTTCACTAAGCCTGGACCTTGATAAATAAGTCCTGAATAGAGTTGCACTAAATCAGCTCCAGCCTCCAACTTTTCACGTGCCGCTGTCACTGAGTCAATACCGCCAACGCCAATGATCGGCATTGCTCCATTGAGTGCGCGATGAAGTTGACGAATCACTTCCGTACTTTTCAACTGTACCGGCCGGCCACTTAATCCACCAGCTTCACGGTAGTGCGGCATCCCATCCACCAGCGAACGCTCTAACGTCGTATTGGTCGCAATCACGCCATCAATGTTATGGCGAACCAAACTATCAGCGACGTGTTGGATCTCATCACAACTTAAATCAGGTGCAATCTTCACTGCAAGGGGGACATATTTGCCGTGTGTTTCGGCTAATTGACCTTGTTCCTTTTTTAACGCACTGAGCAACTCGTCAAATATGTTGCCATATTGCAAACTTCGTAACCCGGGAGTGTTCGGTGAGGAAATGTTAACCGCAATATAATCAGCATACGGATATACTTTTTTCATGCAGGCAATGTAGTCATCGGTGCCCTGCTCAATGGGTGTATCTTTATTTTTACCGATATTAATACCGAGCACACCCGTAAAATTTTTCGCCTGTTTCACGTTTTCAATCAGGGCCTCAACACCATGATTGTTAAACCCCATTCGGTTAATAATTCCTTCCGCCGCTTTAAGGCGAAAGAGGCGCGGTTTATCATTACCTGGTTGGGCGCGTGGGGTAACCGTCCCCACTTCCACAAAGCCAAACCCCATGGCGCCAAACGCTTCTATACACTCACCATTTTTATCTAACCCTGCGGCTAAGCCTACTGGATTGGTAAAATGCAGTCCCATGACAGTCACTGGGCGAGGAGGAAGATGCTGAGAGTATAAAAAGCGAAGCGGTGTGTGATGGAAACGGGAAAGCGTTTTGATGGTTAAGTCGTGTGCTTTTTCTGGATCTAACTGAAAGATAGCCGGTCTGGCGAGGCGGTATAGCATTATCCCTCCTAATAAAAAAGCCCCGTTATAAACGGGGCTAGATTATTGCGTTATTGGCGCACTAATTCAATTTAAATTTAGTAACGACAATTCACGCAGCGCGACAGAGAACTTGGCAAACTCATGCATAGAACCGACTTTGAACTCATCGACAATGCTTTGCCAACGGCTCAGGATTACAGCATGATCATCCATCCACTGCGTTAACCCTGTCTCGGCATCGTGTTGTGAATCCATCTCTGAAACGATGCGAGCGGTCAATAAGCGCTGTTGCCAGTCAAGATCTTCACGGAACGAGGCGCGGGCAAGCGCTTGCCAGTGGTTATCAACCGGCTGGTTATTGATTTGCTTCAAGAACCAGTGCAGTGATAAACGATCACCCAGTACATAGTACAAGCGCGCCACTAGCTCGAATGGCTTGTCGAGTTGTTCTGACACTTGGGCAAGATCTAATCCCGAGAACACGCTCGTCAGGCGACAAACCTTGTTCGCAAGCGCATAAGGTACACCCGCTTTTATCAATGCCTCCGCTTGTTGATCATGCTCGGTGATCTCACCCTCAACCAAATACTGATCGAGGTGATCCACCAAGTTTTGCAATGCGGGACGATAAAAGCCAACTTGAGCCTCAATACTCTCTCCTTTGCGTTTGTTACGTAACATCCAACGGGTTGCACGGCGTAACATTCGGCGACAGCGGAATATGATGTCATACTGCACTTTGGCGCTCACATGATTATCGAGCTCGCGCACATCATCAAATAGCTGCTCAAAACCAAACACCTCTCTGGCAATGGCATAAGACTTAGCAATATCACTCACACTGGCGCCGGTCTCATCTTGCATGCGGGTCACAAAGTTAAAACCCATGTCATTCGACATTTGATTCGCCAGTGCGGTGGCAATGATCTCACCACGCAGTGGATGAGATTCCATCTCGCCTCTATAGTGACGTTGTAACTCTTTAGGGAAGTAACTAGGGAGTAGCTGTCCGAAGTGAGAATCTTGCGTGACATCATCAACAACCAGCTGCTCTTTGAGAACCATTTTGCCGTAGGCAACCAATACAGCAATTTCTGGGCGCGTTAAACCGGTGCCACGCAAGTTACGTTCAGACAAGGTTTCATCGTCTGGCAGATATTCAAGCGCCCGATCGAGCTTACCCTCTTTCTCTAAATAGTGAATAAACCGAATCTGCTCTTTTAACAAAGCGGCCTGCTGGTTATGGGTGACAGAGATCGACTCACTTTGACTATAAGCATCCTCGAGCACGATGTCAGACACTTCGTCTTCCATTCGCTCCAGCAACTCATTGCGCTTTTTCATGGTCAGATCACCGGCCGCCACCAGCCCATTAAGCAGGATCTTGATGTTGACCTCGTTATCCGAGCAATCGACACCACCGACATTATCAATAAAGTCGGTATTCACTCGACCGCCGTTAAGCGCATACTCAATTCGCCCTAATTGGGTCATGCCAAGGTTACCGCCCTCACCAATGATACGAGCACCCACTTCATTGCCGTTGACACGCAAACCATCATTAGCACGGTCACCTACCGAGGTATGGGTTTCGCTCGATGACTTAACATAGGTGCCGATACCGCCATTCCAAAGCAGATCAACCTTGGCTTTTACGATCTGTTTAATCAGATCGTTAGGCGCCATCGTCTGCTTACGGGTGCCGAGCAGCTTTTGTATCTCCGGCGTTAAGGTGATTGATTTCGCACGGCGAGAAAACACCCCCCCACCTTTGGCTATCAACTGAGTATCGTAGTCTTCCCAAGTTGACCGCGGCAAATTGAAGAGACGTTGGCGCTCTTCCCAGCTTTTCGCGGCATCTGGATCGGGATCAATAAAGATATGCATGTGGTTAAACGCTGCGACTAAGCGAATATGCTTGGAAAGCAGCATGCCATTACCAAACACATCGCCGCCCATATCGCCAATGCCGACACAGGTAAAGTCCGTGGTTTGACAGTTAATATCAATTTCACGGAAGTGGCGTTTTACCGATTCCCAAGCACCTGCGGCCGTAATCCCCATTTTTTTGTGGTCATACCCATTCGAGCCACCGGACGCAAAAGCATCTCCCAGCCAAAAGTTATATTGCGCTGAGACACTGTTCGCTAAATCAGAGAAAGTTGCCGTTCCCTTATCTGCCGCGACGACTAAATAGGCGTCATCGTCGTCATGACGGATCACATGGTCAGGCGGCGTCAAGGTGCCTTCGACAATGTTATCGGTAATATCAAGTAACCCTTGGATAAAGATTCGATAGCATCGCTTACCCTCAGCAATGATCGCATCCCGCTCAGTTAACTGATGTTGACGCTTGCAGACAAAGCCCCCTTTCGCCCCGACTGGCACAATCACGGTGTTTTTGACCTGCTGCGCTTTCACCAAGCCTAAGACTTCGGTACGGAAGTCTTCTTGGCGATCGGACCAACGAAGTCCACCACGCGCGACTTTACCACCGCGTAAGTGCACCCCTTCTACATCGGGGGAGTAAACAAAGATCTCAAACGCGGGAACCGGCTTAGGCATATCCGGAATATTCGATGCTTGCAGTTTTAGCGATAGATAGGGTTTGTCTTGGCCATTGTCCGGATCTTTCTGGAAAAAGTTTGTGCGCATGGTCGCGAGCATGATTTCCATGTATCGACGAATAATACGGTCATCATCCAAACTTTCAACATTGTCGAGTGCCTCTTCAATCTCGTGAATAATCGCATCTCGTTCTCGCTTGTTTTGCTTACCCGCAGGGTCAAAGCGTCGATTAAACAACCTGACCAAGAACCCAGCAAGATGTGGGTGCGAAGCTAATGTATCCTCGATATACGCCTGACTGAAAGGAAAGCCAATCTGGCGCATATACCGAGCATAGGCGCGTAGAATCGTAACTTCTCGTCCGGATAACCCCGCGTTTAATACCAAGCGGTTAAAGCCGTCATTATCCAAGCGGCCATGCCAAATGTCGGCAAATGCATGTTGGAAACGATCGCGCGCATTACCAAGATCAAACGCTGCTCCCGCACTGTGCAACATAGAGAAGTCGAGAATCCAATACACATCCCCCTGGCTGGTTTCAACCTCATACGGCGATTCGCCGATCACACGCAGCCCTAGATTTTCTAGCATCGGCATCACATCCGATAAATGGATCGGCTCCCCCTTTTGGAAAAGCTTTAGGCTAATGGCATTAGATTGATGGCTAACTTCTTGCGGCCTGTAGAGCAACATATCGAGTTTATTGTCATCACTGAGCCCTTCTAGGCGCTCAATATCCGCCACTGCTGACCCTGGTAACATCGCTTCTTTGTAAGAACGCGGAAATGCGCGCAAGTACCGTTTCGCGATCGGTGTGCCACGATTTTCACCAAAATTAGCAATCACGGCTTCTTGTAAACGATCATCCCACGATGATGCTGCCTCTGTGAGGTTTTGTTCGATTTTTTTCACATCAATATCGAAGTTATTATTTTCCACTCGGACAATATAATGCGTCCGCGCCAGCGGGCTTTCCGAGAAAAAAGTGGTAAATTCAACCGTCTGATCTGATCCAAAGTATTGCTGAAAAATACGCTGGGTTTGACGACGGAACTCGGTGTTATAGCGCTCTCGGGTGATATACACCATGCACGAGAAAAAACGACCAAACGGATCACGACGCACAAATACACGGAGCATGTCGCGGTCTTGCATTTGTACCACGCCCATTCCCACATTGCGCATTTCGTCTTCTGTCGCTTGGAACAGTTCATCACGCGGGTAGTTTTCTAGGATATTAGCCAGCGCTTTCCACGCGTGTGATTCGCGATAAAAACCGCTGTTATCAAGGATACGGCGTACTTTATTACGCAGCACCGGAATGCTAGCGGTCGACTGGTTATAAGCAGACGATGCATAGAGCCCAGTAAACCGGTGCTCGCCGATCACATTACCGTTGCTATCAAACTTTTTGATCCCGATATAATCGACATAAGCCGGACGGTGAACCCGAGATTTCGCATTACTTTTGGTAAGCACTAACAGCTCTTTTTTCAGCGCTTCTGCTCGGGCTGACTCAGGCATTTCGGATAAACGCAGAGCCTGGGGGGATTTGTGCTTTTTAGCTAAACCTAGTGCGTCACAGTCACTGCTTGCGCGAAGCTCGTAATCGCCTTCAACCGGAACCAGGTCAAAGCACTTGTAGCCCATAAAGGTAAAGTTATTGTCCGTGATCCAACTTAGGAACTCGACAGCTTCTTGGCGGCGCTCATCATCAATCGGTAATTGGGTGTCTTTTAATGATGCTAATAGCTCAAGCATTTGCGCGCGCATTGGCTTCCAGTCGTTCACCACCATTACGACATCGGTCAAGGTTTCAGAGAGCTCAGATTCAAGTGCTGCCATCTCTGAGTCATCTGACATCTTGTCGATTTCAATATGGAACGTGCTTTGGAATTGGCCGTCCTCACTGCCAATGCCGACCACATCTCCCTGCTCATTCTTGCGCGCTTTGATCGGGCTATTCAGCATCAAGTGCGTTGTGATACCTAAGCGATTAAGGGCCATACGCACAGAATCGACAAGGAAGGGGGCATCTGGAGCGAGGATTTCAACAATCGTATGGGTTGATTGCCATCCATTTCCGCTCAGGCTCGGGTTAAAAACTTTAACAAAGACTTTATCTTGTTCAAACGTGTTGAGATGGTGCCATAAGCTCATTACTGCACCATAAAGATCTGACTCATTGCGTTCCTGCAAATCGTCATCAGATACTTGACCCAATATCCTTTTGGCTAACGCATCGACAAGTGGTTGTTGAGGATCATCGAGTTTATCAGCGATGAGTTGATAAACCTTCTCAAGTAACACTGGTACTATAGGGTCACGCGAGGTCATTCTGGCACTCCGTTGTCCTTTTTAGAACATTATCATTGTGAGTCGTCATCAGAGGTAAACATTGCGTTAACAAACGCACTGTCTAGTGTAAGGCTTGGATAGCAAAAACGTTATAGATAAACGGCTGGATTTACGCGATTTTCGCGWGAATGTGACTGGTGTGGCTATTTAATTAGAGATTGGATGAGGCTTTAACCAACGCCTATTAAGCAACGCGCATTAACRATTGAAAGCGGTGGTGCGCGTCCGTCGTCAGTTTAAAACGCCCCCTAATGCCAAGCTGTGAAAGAAAAGGTCGAAAGCGAGACGCCGGGATTTGTAAGCGCAGCCCTTGGTCCGTGGTCACAACCACATTCGCTGCTGCACCACTGTAGTAATGCTGATACTCAGAATAGGCAATATAGACGCTAAAAAAGTACTCCATGGTTCACTTTTTAATCCGCTCATAAGTTTATTCGTTAAAAAGCCGCCCAACCAGGCGGCTTTTGAGGTTCACTTGTCGTACGTCTTGATTTTATCCCAACTTATTGGTTACTGCTCAAGTGTTTTTTCCACTTTTTCATACAAATCGTTCGCCAAGTTATCCATATCGGCGAGCTCTTGCAGTACATTACGCATTTGCTGTTGACGCGCTGAGTCGTAGTACGCCAGTTTCAATAGCGGATCAATCAAGCGCGACGCCACTTGCGGGTTAGACTGGTTTAACGTCACCAAGATCTCTTTTAAGAATCGATACCCTGCACCATCTTTAGCATGAAAACGTGCCGGGTTACGATTACAAAATGCGCCAATTAAACTCCGTATACGGTTAGGGTTTTTCAACGTAAATGCTGGGTGCGACATTTGCGCTTTTACTTGCTCTAACGCATTATCGGCTGGATTGGCGCCTTGCAGCATAAACCATTTATCCATCACCAACCCATCATGCTGCCACTGATCACTGAAGCCTTTCATCAGCGGCTCTCGGCAAGGCAATTGTGCACTGTTTGCTGCGCTCAGGGCTGCCATGGTATCTGTCATATTGTGCGCTTCTTGATAATGCTGCTCAACATAGCCATTGCCATTTTCTGTATGGGCCAAGTAACTCAAACAGGCATTACGCAAGGCACGCTCACCCATCGCTTTGTGTGTGATTTGATAATCCGTTTGTGCATACTGACGATACACAGCGGCAAGCTCATCCACCATATGATCAGCAAACTGCTGTTTAAACGCTGCCATCACTTGGTGAATAGCATCCACGTCGACCGTTTCAAACCAACCTGCTACCTCTGTCTCTGAAGGTAAATTGAGCACTTCAGCAATCAAGGCAGGATCGGTATTGTCACTCAGCAACACACCACGGAAGGCATCAACTACGGATAAGGGCACATCGATCGGTTGGTCATCTTGCACACGCGCTACATTCGCTTTGATATGCTTAGCCAGTAAGCTTTGGCCCGCATCCCAGCGCGCAAAGTCATTCCGAGCGTGCTGCAATAAGAACGCCAACTCATCGTCCTGATAATCATATTCAAGTTTAACCGGTGCTGAGAATTCGCGTAGTAGCGATAGGACCGGTTGCTCATCGATATGATCAAACAGATAGGTTTGCTCTGCTTGTGTGACCGCCAATACGTTAGAAACCGACTCTCCGTGACGCTGTAACTCAATCACACTGCCATCTTGACGGTACATTTCGATATCGAGCGGAATATACAGCGGCTGCTTTTCTTGCTGATCAGCCGTCGCCGGCGTGTGCTGTGCCACATGCAGCGCCAGTTGCTTGGTAGCCGCATCATAGGTGGATGAAACGGTCAGCACCGGTGTACCTGACTGGCTATACCACAGACGGAACTGGGTAAGATCAATGCCTGATGCCTCTTCCATCGCTTGGACGAAATCATCACAGGTCGATGCGGTACCATCATGGCGTTCAAAATACAGCTTCATCCCTTTTTGGAAAGCAGATTCACCGAGAATGGTATGCATCATACGAATGACTTCACTACCCTTTTCGTACACAGTTAGGGTATAGAAGTTATTCATCTCAATCACCTTTTCAGGGCGGATTGGATGAGACATAGGGCTTGCATCTTCAGCAAATTGCGGGCCACGCACGATACGTGCATTGCTGATGCGGTTGACGGAGCGCGACCCCAAGTCAGAAGAGAACTCTTGATCACGGAAAACCGTTAACCCTTCTTTGAGGCTAAGTTGAAACCAATCCCGACAGGTAACACGGTTGCCTGTCCAATTGTGGAAGTATTCGTGGCCAATCACCGCTTCAATACCCAGGTAATCGGTATCGGTTGCCGTCTCTGCATTGGCAAGCACATACTTGGAGTTAAAGATATTTAGGCCTTTGTTCTCCATCGCGCCCATATTGAAAAAGTCGACGGCAACAATCATGTAGATATCGAGATCGTATTCTAAGTCAAATCGCTCTTCGTCCCACTTCATGGCGTTTTTCAGTGACACCATGGCGTGGTCGGCACGATCTAAATTGCCTTTATCGACGAATATTTCTAACACGACATTGCGCCCTGAGCGCGTTTCAAACGTGTCTCGCAAGACATCAAAATCACCGCCCACCAAGGCGAATAGATAGCTTGGTTTGGCATGGGGATCGTGCCATTCAACCCAGTGACGGCCGTCATCAAGATCACCCGCCGCCATTTTATTACCGTTACTAAGCAAATAAGGGTACGTCGCTTTATCCGCAATCACTTTGGTGGTAAATCGCGCYAGTACATCAGGACGGTCTAAGTAGTAGGTGATACGACGGAAGCCTTCTGCTTCACACTGGGTACAATACGCACCGCCAGAAATGTATAACCCTTCTAACGCAGAGTTATTCTCCGGATCTAGCTGGGTTTGAATGATCAAAGTAAAGGCGGCGGGGACATCGCGAATAATCAATTTACCCGCTTCTTCGCTGTATGCCGTCCAGGTGTCACCATTAATATCCAGGCGCACCAGAGTCAGATCATCACCATCGAGTACGAGATCCGTCACGCGCTCATTAAGACGTTTTACCTGACTGACTGCTGTCACCAGGGTCTTATTCGGATCAAGATCGAACTCAAGATTGATATCCGTGATAGTAAAGTCCGGTGCGCGGTAGTCATCACGGTATTTGGCGGTAGGTTGTTGAGACATGTTATTTCCTTTTTATCGGGTGTACCTCAGCCAACGAATTGTATTCATTCGCCTTTAGGACGATGTGCATGCCATACCATACCGCGGCTGAGCAAAGATGACTATAGGTTTAACAGTTTGTTATCAAATGTTTGCGTTTACATTTAACGCGATGGCGACAAAGGATTAACGCCCGCTCAATGGGAGGCAGACAAAGACACGTCGCTGTACTAAAAACAAACGGCAGTGGTTAAAAGCGCAACAAAATGTCAACGAAGCCTGCCAATCCATGCGGAAATATAATGTGACGACGGTTAAATTTTTTGAAAATTACGGTACTATGAAGCCAATTTCGTTTTGTAACCCGTAAGGCGTTCCTCACGCATGCACAATCCGATCATCACATCGCTTTTGGATACTGATGCTTATAAACTGAATATGCAGCAGGCTGTCTTTCATCATTACCCTGACGTTCATGTCAGTGCGGACTTTTATTGCCGCAGTGATGAAAACCTTGCCTATCTGCGCGAACAGCTTATCGACCATATTCACCACATGGGGACACTCCGTTTCCAAGCGGACGAGATTGATTATCTCTCCTCGTTAGATTTGTATCAGGCTGATTTTCTCGCCTACCTCTCGCACTTCCAGCTCAACCCTCAACAGGTGACGGTGTCCATTGAAGAGGGGCAACTTGCTGTGCATATCGATGGGCCATGGTGTGACGTTATTCTGTGGGAAGTGCCACTGCTTGCGATTATCTGTGAGCTACGCAATCGCGCTTGCTATCCAGAATTGGGAGTCGCGGATGCCTTAGCGCGCCTTGACGACAAACTGGCACACTTACCGGCCGATGGCTACTCGGATGACTTCCATCTGGTTGATTTTGGTACGCGCCGTCGTTTTTCGCGCGATGTCCATCAGGCTATCGTCACGCGTTTACACGCCGTTTATCCACCGCTAAAGGGTACCTCGAATTGCTGGTTAGCAAAGCAGCTAGGGCTTCCTCCGGTTGGCACACAAGCGCATGAGTGGTTTCAAGCCCACCAACAACTGGCGGGCGATCTAGCAGATTCTCAACAGCTCGCGCTTAATGTATGGCTACGCGAGTATCCGAATAGTCTTGGGATCGCCCTTACCGACTGTATCAATATGGATGCCTTTTTGCGCGATCTTGATGCGTCTCTATCTCAGGCATTCAGTGGCTTACGTCACGACAGCGGCGATCCCATCATCTGGGGCGAAAAAGCCATTGCGCACTATCGCCACCACCATATCGATCCTAAAGATAAAACACTCGTTTTTTCAGATAGCTTGACACTGGCTAAAGCCATTCATATTTATCAACACTTTGCGGGTAAGGCGAGTACGTCGTTTGGGATTGGCACACAACTGACTTGTGATCTACCCAATGTGAAAACACTAAATGTGGTGATCAAGCTGACCAGCTGCCAAGGCAAACCCGTAGCCAAAATATCGGATGAACCGAACAAGGCGATTTGTAAGGACGAGGCGCATTTATCGGCGCTAAAGGCCGCATTTAATTTGTCGCCGTGAATCACGGATTGGGCCCGTAAAATGCCATGACGATAACCAACTTTTACGGGCTGAACGATTCTTGACACTGCTATTCTTGGCGTTGCCGTTGTAATACCGCTTCCATACCAAATACATCATTGGTTAATCGCAAAGTATCAGCGGCCAGTTGGTATTGCGACGAGTGACGCCCTTCTTTGTAAATCAACATTAAGTGATCCCCCTCGACCAAATAGACGCCTCGATGGGTCACTGAACGGCCACTATCGCCTCTTACTTGCATCGCAAACAAAAAGTCTGGGCGCAACTTTAGCGACACACCGTCTACGTCTTCGCTAACATCATCACCTTCAATACTGTTTGAACGCCACAAACCACTCAGGTTGTCTGGAAGCAACTTCGTAAAGATAGCCCCCTGTAATTGCAACTGGTGATGATTCAATTGATAAGCATGTACCTGATCCGTGCCATTCTCATCATAAAGCCTCAGTGTTTGCTGAGTAACGCTATATTGGCCGGCCGCTGTTTCCAGCTTTCCGTTACGACGTAACATATCGATACGAAATTCATAGTGGGAGTTAAAGGAGATATTAATTGCTTTATAAGGATGGGGGGGTGATGTTTCGCTTGCTTCACTAAACCAGTACCATTGCCCCAGCAGTAAAGGAACGTCAAAGCGCCCTAAATCCTCGCTATGCACTGGCCATGCCATAAACATGGCAAGTGTGATCCCGTAGAAATAACGCATACCTTCCCCCTACTGATGGTGATGCCTTATTACTAAGATTAGACCTAGTTCTCATTTTGAGTGAAAAAAAGCCCAGGTCGGATGACCCAGGCTTATCGTGATCACAGTCGTGTCTTTTTCGGGCGCACTACTCGTTAAGAGATGRCTTGTTAAGCGATGTCGTGAGATTAACCAGATCTCGCGTAATACTGGCGGCTTCGTCTAGGTAGGCATCGGGCTCTTCATACTCTTTAGGTACATCATCGAGTGACTTGAAGCGAGGCTCACCCATGGCTTCTTGACGTGCATTTAAACGCGCTAAGCGGTCTGCATCTTCGTCATCTATCTCTTGACGTCGTACTTTCTCATTTAAAGACAAGGTATTGTCGTCCTTCTCTTTTTGATAGCGCGCGATATCTTGACGAATAAAACCGAACTCTCGATCGTCAGCAATCCTTGCTTGATGACGTTGCGCGAGGGTATCAATCACTGATTCAGGCAAAGACTGTGCCTGATAATCCGCTTTTTCAATACGATCCCAAGGCAATGCATTGTCTTCCATACTTTCACCGGTTTCATCAGGCGATACAGGCGATGGAAACGCAATGTCAGGTACGACACCTTTATTTTGGGTACTGCCGCCACTGATGCGATAAAACTTTTGGATTGTATATTGCACGTAACCCAGTGGGTTATCGAACAAATCGTAAATATGGTTGAGCGAACGATGCTGTTGCACTGTTCCTTTACCAAACGATTGTTCGCCAATCACTACCGCTCGATCATAATCCTGCATGGCAGCGGCAAAAATTTCTGACGCAGAGGCACTATAGCGATTTATCAGCACGGTCATTGGGCCATCGTAATAGCTTTTGCCATCACTGTCGGCGTTGACTTTCACTCGACCGTAGCTGTCTCTTACTTGCACAATCGGGCCTTTGTCGATGAACAAACCACTGAGCGCCGTTGCTTCACTCAGCGCCCCGCCACCGTTATTACGTAAATCGACAACGATGCCACTGACATCTTTCTCTTGTAACTTTGCCAATTCTTTTTTGGTGTCATCGGCTAAGCCGACATAAAACCCCGGTACCGTGAGTACACCAATTTTATCTTCGCCGCGCGCGATCACTTCCGACTTCACCGCACGATCTTCAAGACGAATTTTATCGCGGGTTAACGTGACGTTGTAACTTTTAGCATTAGCGCCCTCAGGAAGAATTTTGAGTTGAACCTCGCTCCCTTTCGGGCCTTTGATCAGTTCCACCACGTCATCCAGACGCCAGCCAATAACGTCGACAACCGATTCGTCTTCCTGGCCAACACCAATAATGCGGTCACCTGGTGACAACTGCTTTGACTTGGACGCAGGGCCACCAGCAACCAGAGAACGAATGACGGTATATTCGTTTTTGACCTGTAAAACGGCACCGATCCCTTCAAGAGACAGGTTCATTTCCGATTGAAATTGTTCGGCATTACGGGGAGATAAGTAGCTCGTATGCGGATCAACCTCACGGGCGAAGGCGTTCATGTAGACTTGAAACACATCTTCACTATGGCTTTGTGTGAGGCGTTTTAACGCACTGTTATACCGTTTCCCTAGGGTGTCGCGGATCGCATCATCCTCTTTCCCCGTGAGGCGTAAGTTCAATGCGTCATTTTTGACTCGCTTGTCCCAAATCGCATCAAGCTCCGCTTGATTTGCCGCCCATGGTCGCTCAGTACGATCCAGTACCATGCTCTCATCTGCGGAAAAATCAAACGGTTTATCGAGTACTTTTAAAGCGTACTGATAGCGTTCAAAGCGCTTTTTGAGAACCCGGTTATAAATCGCATACGCGGCTTCTGTTTCACCCGCCTTTAATTGGTCATCTAAACGATCTTCCCAACGCGATAGCGTGTCGACATCATCCTGAGTCAAAAAGACACGGTTATAGTCCAGCGTTTCAAGGTAGCGTTTAAAAATAGCCGCTGAGAACGCGTCATCGAGCGTAAACTGCTTGTAGTGCGATCGGGTAAAACGAGAGGTTACCCGCTTAGAAGCGGTTTCGTGTTGAGGTTCAGCAGAGAGTGAAGGTAACTCACTGAGTTGAAAATCGGCCTCTACGGCCTGGGCAGATGCTGCCAGCATGAGGCTGGCAGCAATCGCCGAAACGCGGCGTCGACAAAACATGCGTCGAGGAGTCTCCTTTAGGCGCTGAGGTGCTCCGCTTTTACTAACATGGTTAATCCGTTAGTTAGGCGAACCCGCACCTCATCCTTATTAATTTCAACAATGGTCGCAGGTAAATTACCATTGCCCATGTTCACATTTACGTCTTTGCCTACGACAACGTCGTTGGCGCTGAGTTCGCGACGTGGCTCACTCTCTTTCTTAGTCATTTTAGCGGGCTTTGGTTTACTTGTACGGCCTTTTGCCGATTGCGCTGCCGCTTTTTTGCCTTTGGCTGGCGCTTTTTCACCGTTTTTCGCCTGAGACTCCGCTTTTTTCGCCTGTTGTTGCTTACGACGCTCAGCGGCCCGTGCTTTACTTTCTGCTAGAGCCTGAGCCGCATGATCAATATGCTCTTGCTCTAACTCGCCGCACGCATTGCCATCTAAATCGACGCGTGACGCACCGGGTTTCACGCTGTGCAGATAACGCCAGGAAGACGTGTACTGACGAAGCGCGGCGCGCAATTGGGTTTTGCTTACCTTGGGATCGCCGTCAAGACGAGTCGCAAGATCTTGAAAAATACCAATTTTTAATGGCTTGGCTTCGCCTTCAACAGTAAAACATTTAGGGAAACGTTCAGCAATATAGGCAATGACTTCTTTGCTGTTCGCGAGCTTTTCAGTATTTTCCATGTTTTTTCCT
Organism: Salinivibrio sp. MA607; assembly: GCF_001996245.1. NCBI lineage: Bacteria > Pseudomonadati > Pseudomonadota > Gammaproteobacteria > Vibrionales > Vibrionaceae > Salinivibrio > Salinivibrio sp. MA607. The sequence goes on from NZ_MUFJ01000019.1 coordinate 23,673, forward strand.
GGCCTGCTGCAGCAAAACTGCAGCAGCGTATCTACGTGTATTTAAGTATGAAAGTGGTGCGTATTATAGATACCTGATATTAAAAAACTACCAAGATTGGCGAAATCATAAGTGTTTTTGCATTTCTTTGACCAAGGTAGCCAGTCCATGCTCATCTTCTTGGTCAAATCGACCGATACTTGGACTATCAATATCGAGTACCGCATGCCGTTGTCCGTTGACGTGCACTGGCAGAACAATTTCAGCGTTACTGGCGGCATCACAGGCGATATGTCCTTCAAAAGCATGGACATCTTTAACTCGCATGACAATATCTTGTCGATAAGCCGCACCGCATACACCTTTATCAAAAGGAATACGAACACACGCGGGTTGGCCTTGAAATGGTCCAAGCACTAACTCGTCACCGTCATCAAGATAAAATCCCACCCAGTTGATATCGTCAAGTTGGCTATTTAGCAAGGCGCTCACATTAGCAAGCTTAGCGATAAGGTTAGGCTCACCTTCACATAAAGCCACCGCTTGTTGCGTTAACAAACGATAAAAATCCGCTTTGTTTTCCATAAATCACTGCATCTCAATCAACAAGACCATTACAATAGAAAGAATCTAAAGACATTTCAATTGAGTATCTTGATTTATGATCACTTGGCGCTGGCTTCTTGACCAAGCACGACCTCATCGAACGCGGCTAATCTGGGCAAACGTGGTCGCCATTGCTGCCACGCTCATCAGTGTGCCAATTCCGCTATTGATGCCATTATTGGTCGACGAGGTGCTACTCGACAAACCCGATTGGGGGCTGTCGGTACTTAACACAATACTGCCACAAAGCTGGCAACAGGCTGCGTACTATATCGCTGCCGTCTTAGTGATCGTGGTATTGATGCGCACTATCAGCCAAGGGTTGAACATCTTACAAGGTCGCCAATTTACGCTGGTGGGTAAAGCCATCACCTATAAAATCCGTCAGCACCTGATTGCAAAACTCGGCCGTATCAGCATGCGAGAGTACGAACTTCGTGGCAGTGGCGGGCTGACTTCTCACCTTGTCACCGATGTGGAAACCATCGATAAGTTTATCGGGACCACGCTGAGTAAATTTATTATCGGGATCCTCACTGTCACCGGGACAGCGGTGGTTTTGCTTTGGATTGACTGGCGATTAGGCTTGTTTATCTTATTGATTAATCCCATTGTGGTGGCGCTGAGTCGTGCCCTCGGCCAACGCGTAAAACACCTTAAAACGCGCGAAAACCGAGCCTTTGAACAGTTCCAACAGCGACTGGTCGATACCCTAGACGGATTATATCAACTTCGCGCCGCTAACCGAGAGCGGACCTATTTAAAGCAACTTGATGACAGTGCAAATGATATTAAAGTGAGCGCCGATAAATACGCGTGGCAATCTGAGGCGGCGGGTCGTCTTTCGTTCTTAATGTTTTTAGTCGGCTTTGAACTCTTTCGCGCGGTCGCGATGGGCATGGTCTTTTTTAGTGATCTTTCTATCGGCTTGATGTTTGCCGTGTTTGGCTATCTATGGTTTATGCTCGGGCCAGTTCAAGAGCTACTCGGGATCCAGTTTGCGTGGTATAGCGCCAAAGCAGCGATGACTCGGATTAACGAGGTCTTGCAATTACCCGAAGAAACTCGGCGTCCAGAGGGGATCGATCCAGGCGAGCTCGTTTCAGGGAGGGAGAACCCGCAAGCAATCGATGTTGAGATAGATAATCTTCACTTTGCGTATGATGATGACAAAGCGGTTCTCGATGGTCTCACCATGCAGATCCCGGCCGGACAACGCGTGGCCCTCGTCGGCGCAAGTGGGGGCGGCAAATCAACCCTCATTCAGCTGTTGTTAGGGCTCTACCCTGTAGAACAGGGTGATATTCGCTTTAATGGCCATTCCATTCATGACATCAATATGGATGCGCTTCGTCATCAAATTGCCGTGGTATTGCAACAGCCCATACTGTTTAATGATACCTTAAGAAATAATTTAAGTCTGGGGCGTGAGTTTGATGATGCGACGCTCTGGCAAGCGTTGGAGCGCGCACAGCTGGGCGATGTCGTGAATCAGCTGACTCAAGGCTTAGAGACCCCACTGGGACGCCAAGGGGTGCGCTTATCTGGCGGTCAGCGCCAGCGTGTTGCAATTGCGCGTATGCTGCTCGGCGACCCTAAACTGGTGATTTTAGATGAAGCCACGTCGGCACTCGATACCGCCACTGAACGCGCACTGCATCAAGCAATGCAAACCTTTTTAGCCGGTCGTACGACACTGATTGTTGCACATCGGCTGTCAGCGGTTAAAGAAGCCGATCTGATTTATGTGCTCGATGAAGGTCAGGTCAGTCAACAAGGGACACACACCGAACTGGTGAATGCACCCGGTGTTTATCAAACCTTATATGGACAACTCCAACAGGTAGCAGGGAAATAATCGTGAGAACGCAACCACCAGACAACACCCTGTCGGCATCTTATCCAAGTCAAATAAGGTGCCCGGGTTGTGATCGGGTGCTACAAGGCTGTCAAACGGGTTATGACCATCTTGCCATTTGCCCACGCTGCGCGACCAAACTCGCACAGGGTCGACGCTTATCATTTAATAGTGAAATAGCGTTAACCTTGACGATACTTATCCTTTTCTTGCCAGCCCATCTCCAACCTTTGCTATCGATAGATTTATTAGGCTCAACGATCAACGTCTCCTTATTGACTGGTGCTGCGCGCCTTTGGTCCGACTTTCCTTTTGTGGCTGCGCTCGTGGTGATTTGTGCCTCTCTAGGGCCACTTATCTTTACCAGCGCTTTACTCACTTTACACCTTGCACGACGACGTCAAGCGATTCGGTGCTTTCGTCTTGCGGTCAAGGTAGTTGACCATAGTCGTCATTGGGTCATGGCGGATGTTTTGATGGTCAGTTTGGCCATCGCTTGTTTTAAAATTCAAGACTATGCCTCCCTGCATTTCTCCATCGGCCTCGCCTGTTACGCGGTTATCCAGATCTTGCTCTCTGTGCTGCTGGTCAGAGTGAATACACAAAGATACTGGGATACATTTTCTTTAGCTGCGACACCATCGGATAACACGTCCACACTCATTCGTTGTGGTCACTGTGGCTTAACACAGACCGCAGACCAAGGTGCGTGCCAGCGCTGCCACCAGCCTCTTTATCGGCGTGTCATTCGCAGTGAGCAAAAGACATGGGCATGTTTGATCACAGCCAGTATTTTTTTGTTTCCAGCCAACGTGTATCCGATCTCAATTTTATTTTCTAACGGTATTCGGCTTGAAGACACCATCTTCTCTGGGGTGGCGAGCTTAATCAATAATGGCATGCCTGGTATTGCCGTGATCATTTTCACCGCCAGCATCATCGTTCCAGTGGCCAAGATCTTGGGGCTAGGATTAATACTAATCAGTTTTCGGCGCCGCACTGCCATTACACCTCGTCAGCATATGTGGCTATATCGTGGGGTTAAGTGGATCGGAAAATGGTCAATGATGGACTTATTCGTCATTGCATTTATGGTGGCATTAATTGATCGTGGTCGCATTATGGACTTTACCCCCGGGCCGGGCGCCATCGCGTTTGGCATTGTCGTGGTATTAACCATGCTCGCCACCGAATTTCTTGATACGCGTTTGATATGGGATCATCATGAGCGACAAACAAGACCTACCCTCACCGATAATTAAAACCACCTATGGCCTGTCTCCACTATGGATACTCCCTATACTGGCGCTAGGTTTAGCCGCATGGTTGGTGTTTCAGTCAATCAATGAAGCCGGGCAACGGATCCAGATCCTTTTTAGTGATGCACAAGGATTAGAAGCTGGGCGGACCATTATACGCTATCAAGGGCTGGAGGTCGGCAAGGTGCGCAATATTACCTTGGCTGACGATCTTGATGGTATTTATGTCGATGCCAATATCTATCCAGAAGCCACACAGCTTTTAACTTCCGGGACCGAATTTTGGCTGGTCAAGCCTCGCGCCTCCATCACTGGGATCAGTGGCTTAGAAACCTTAGTATCCGGTAACTACATTGCTTTGCAGCCAGGAAAAGGTGAGCCTCGCCTGACATTTACCGCACGCGACGAGCCACCGACAGATATGGCCGAAAAGGCGGGGACGACGGTGAAACTGCGAGCACCGACCCTGGGTTCTCTTAATGTCGGCTCTCCCCTTTATTACCGTAAAATTCAAGTCGGCGAGGTTTATAGCTATCGGCTCGACAGTGACGCGCAAGGCGTGACGCTCTCGGCGTTGATTGAACCCCAATTCGCACACTTACTAAAAGAGCAGACACGTTTCTGGTCGGTCAGTGGGCTTAAAACACGAATCGATGCTTCTGGCGTTGAACTCGAATTAGATAGCGTGGCAAGTTTAATTGCGGGAGGCATTGCGTTCGACTCTCCCGATAACAGCCCTCGTTCGGATGCGAATCAGCCATTTCAATTGTATTCGAGTCTCGCGCATGCCGCGCGGGGGCAAACATTAAACATCTCTTTACCCGCTGATCACGGTCTGCCGGGCCGAGGCACACGGATCACCTACCAAGGATTAGAAGTGGGTGAAATTACGCGTATTGAGATCACAGACAATTATCCTGGTCCTATCGCCACCGCCAAACTCGATCCCAGTATGACCTGGCTACTGAACAAAGACACGCGTATAAAAATCGAGCAACCACAAATTGGCTTTGATGGCTTGAAAAACATCGGTAACCTCGTACTTGGCAATTATTTATCGATTGAGCCAGGTTCTGCGGACGCAGATTCCGTTACATCGGACCATCTATTCACCGCTGCCAACCGCCATCAACAACGTAAACAACAAGACAATGCCTTAACCGTCACCCTGACCGCAGACGATGCCTATGGTCTCTCTCAACATACAAAAGTGTTACACCGCGGCATAGAGGTCGGCTTTATTGACCATATCGGCTTCAATGCAAGTGACAATGTCACGATAGATGTGGTGATCGACCCGCAATATCGTCACCTCGTCAAACAAGCATCGCAATTTTTCATCCTTGGCGGCATTACTGGTGAGCTAACGGGTAAAGGGCTCGACGTGGTTGTGCCTGCAATGGAACAAATTGCCGATCCGGCGCTTAGCTTCACCAGCGAGGGGGCGAAAGGCGCCAACGATACCTATCCGCTTTACACGTCATCCATTCAAGCAAAACATGCCAACCAAAGCGCACAAGGCCAAACGCGCTTTACGCTTGTCGCTGACCGCTTACCCAGTATCAGTGAAGGTAGCCCCGTGATGTATCGTAACTTTATTGTCGGTCAAGTGGAGGGTTACCAATTAAACGGTCAGAGCGTCACCATCGCCATCGCTGTCAATAACCGCTACAAGCACTTAATTCATCGCAATACAGTGTTTTGGAACCAATCCGGACTGGATATCAAAGCCAATTTACGTGGCGTTGAAATTAATACAGGCTCGGTCCGTTCGCTACTCAATGGTGGCATCGCGTTTGGCGACATGCCGGGGATCAGTAATCAACGCAACGGAGAGTGGAAGCTCTACCCTTCCAAACAAGACGCAGCCCAATATGGTGTTGATATTATGCTGACAGTCGACCAAGCCAATGGGGTAAAAGTAGGCAGTGCGATTCGCTATCAAGGCGTCGATGTGGGTGAAGTGATCGACATGTCGCCAGATTTCAGCCAGGAGAAGGTGCGTATACACGCAAGGCTCTACCCGAAATATAAACGCGCATTGGCGCGTCAAGGAAGTTACTTTTGGTTGACGCAACCCGTACTAAGTCTGACCAAGACAGAAAACTTAGACTCCTTATTTGGAACTTATATCTCCGTCGAGCCCGGCCAAGGTGAGTTTTCCCAGCAGTTTGTCCTGCATGAGACGCCAAAGTATCCGCAAGGACTCACTTTGATATTAGAAAGCGATGCGCRCCATTCAGTGACCCGAGGTACGCCTGTGTTGTATCGAGAAATAGAAGTAGGCACTGTCGCTAAAGTAACACTGGGTGAACTCGCTGATCGCGTTTTATTCGAGTTACACATTGCTCCCGACTATGCCTATTTAGTACGCGAGAACTCTGTATTTTGGAATCAATCAGGCGTAGATGTCTCGATAGGATTAACCGGTGCCGATTTAAAAAGCGGTACCATTGATAGTTTGCTAAAAGGCGGGATTGCTTTCTCAACCCCTGAGGACAAGCCGCTTCAGCCTATCGCTCAGGATCAACAGCATTTTTTACTCCATGATGAAGGGAAAACCGCATGGAAAGCGTGGCGGACAAGGATTCCCAAGCGATGATCCCCAGGGTATCGCGCGTCTGTCGCGATACCCTTTTATCTACATTTCCACGCCCGCATTATTTTCTTCACGCGCTGGAAAACCACTAATGATAGACTACACTATAGGAAACAAAGTTAAATTGGCATCGGGCTCCAATGAGCCTTTTCCCTAAGCCCGGAACAGGACGTACCGGGCATTTTTTTGTCATGTTAATCGAACTTAGTTAAGTAAATGCCATCGTGTTCGATCCGGATTTGTCGCTGCTTATACAAGCCCCCCAGTGTCTTTTTAAAGGTCGCCTTGCTCGTACGAAACAAAGCAAAAATAGCATCAGGCGAACTTTTATCATTCAGCGGTAAGAAGCCGTCTTTGTTTTCCAGCGTACGTAAGATTTTATCGCCTAACTCATCGACCCGGGCTTTACCTGGTTTTTGTAGCGATAAATCCATTTTGCCATCGTCGCGTACATGTTTGACGTAGGCGCTGAGTTTTTTGCCAATAAACAACTTACCAAACGCTTCAGCGCGATAAATCAGTCCCCAGTGTTGATTGTCGACCACACACTTATAGCCCAGATCGGTGTTATCCGTGATCAGTACCGTGACTTTATCTCCCTGTTGCATTTTGGGCTGTGCGTCGCTAATAAACTTGTTAAATTTACGACTCGCCACAATGCGCCCTGATGCATTGTCAGTATAAACGCGCACAACATACGGTTTGCCCTCTTCCATACGCGTGCGTTGCTCACTAAATGGCACCAGCAAGTCTTTACTCAACCCCCAGTCAACAAACGCGCCCACTGAGTTCACCCCAACACAACGCAAGGATGCAAACTCACCCACTTGCACATAAGGCGTTTCGGTGGTCGCTATGATGTCATCTTCAGAATCGAAATAAATAAACACATCAAGGTCGTCGCCAAGCTGAGTATTCTGCGGTACATAACGCTTGGGGAGGAGAATATTGCCGTAGTCATCTCCATCCAGAAACACCCCAAAGTCTACCTGTTTGACCACAGTAAGCGTATTAAATTGGCCTAGTTTAATCATTGTCTCAACACGATAAAAAATAATGCCCCCAAGTATACGCAATTTGCACGTAAGATGCGTTGTTGATCCGACGCGTCGCAGAAAAAATACCCTTACTTTCTGTCTCTTGTTAGTCGTCGTAACCCTGTTAGGCTGGCTAAAGCAAATAAGGGGGAAACATGGCAGTATTTAATGGCGAACACATTCGGTTTAGTTTTAGCCTGTTGGGCAGCGCATTCGGTAAGTCCGTTACACCAACGCCGCTAGATAACGGGCGAATTTTAACCTATGACGCCACCTTGGCGGAAAAACTCGGCTTAACCGATGCAGACATCAAAAGCGATACCTTTCGCGCGTTATTATCGGCAGAGCAACCCTTGGCCGGCCGCACGCCTTTTGCCATGAAATACACGGGGCACCAGTTTGGTCAATACAATCCAGCGCTCGGTGATGGGCGTGGCGTATTACTGGGCGAGTGGCGTGATAACAGCGGCACACTGTGGGATTGGCATCTAAAAGGGGCAGGTAAAACACCTTACAGTCGCCATGGTGATGGTCGGGCCGTGCTACGATCAACGCTCCGTGAATACTTAGCCAGTGCAGCAATGCGCGGACTTGGCATCCCAACCACGCACGCTCTCGCCATGGCCACGAGCGACACGCCTGTCATGCGTGAGCGAATGGAAACAGCAGCAACGTTATTGCGGGTGACAGAAAGCCATGTCCGTTTTGGTCATTTTGAGTATTTATTTTTTAGCCAACAACATGACGCGCTGCGTACACTGGCCGACTATGTAATTGCGCGTCATTTCCCTGAACTTGCCAAAGCCGAGCAACCGTATGCGGCATTGCTGCAAGAAATTGTCGAGCGCACCGCTGGAATGATCGCTCAATGGCAAGCCGTTGGTTTTAACCATGGCGTGATGAATACCGACAATATGTCGATCCTGGGCCAAACCTTTGACTATGGCCCCTACGCATTTTTAGATGATTTCAATCCCAGCAATATTTGCAATCACACGGATCACACCGGACGCTACGCCTTCAATCAACAACCCGCCATTGGACTTTGGAACCTCTCCGCATTGGGTTACGCATTCACGCCACTGCTCGACAGTGCGGTGATCAACGACATTCTTGGCGGCTATGAACATCATTTGCAAGTGGCATATAGCAAAGCAATGCGTGATAAATTGGGCTTACCGGACGCACAGCAGGGTGATAGCCATTTATTTAATGCGCTCTTTTCATTGCTTGAGAGCGAAGGTGTCGATTATACCCTTTTCTTTCGCCGGCTCAGCGAGATTGAAAACGATGCCCTACTCACCGCACCAAGCCTCAGTCAGTTTTCAGACATGATTGCCGATACCGACAGCTTGAGTGAATGGCTAAGCGATTACCATCAACGTATCCATCATCTTGATTCGCTTGAACGACTAAACCGTATGCGAGCAACAAACCCTGGATTTATTTTGCGTAACTCTCTGGCTCAGCAAGCCATTGATGCCGCAGAACAAGGTAACATGCAACCTACGCACGATCTGATCACTGTATTAGCCGCTCCCTTTGATGCACATCCGGCATTGGCCCATCTAGCACAACGGCCCGCGGAAGAAGACAAAGATCTCACCTTGAGTTGTTCATCCTAGTGCTGAGTATTAAACACACAGATTGATCAAGGGATTGAGTGACAGGGTAACATAATAACCTTCATTCAATCCGTCAATCATCGTCACGCGTAACCTGTTGGTAGGCGTGACACCTTGCCGCTCTGGAAGAAAAAATCCAACAGATATCACATTGATGCTTTCACAGGCCGCTTTTTTTGCTATCTTACTGGCTTCGCAACAGATAAAAATGTGAGGAAGGCTGTCCTCTATGCCACTGAAAACCGACGAGCTTCGAACCCGTGTGGTCGATACCATGCCTACGCCTGCAGAGGTGGAAGCTGCCCACCCCGTTACTGACAGTGTTGCTCACCACATAACCACCGCACGACGTGCGATTAGCGATATTCTCAATGGCCGAGACCCTAGACTACTCGTGATCGTCGGCCCTTGCTCGATTCACGATCCAGCCGCGGCCCGTGATTACGCAGCAAAGCTCAAAACCCTAGCCGATCAATACACAGATCAATTATTGGTGGTGATGCGCACCTATTTTGAAAAGCCGCGCACCGTTGTCGGTTGGAAAGGCTTGATCAACGATCCCCACCTCGACGGTAGCGGCGACATTCGTGCGGGGCTATTCACCGCGCGTGAGTTACTGCTCGATATCAATAAAATGGGTTTACCGACGGCGACCGAGTTTCTCGATATGATTACCGGTCAGTATATTGCTGACCTAATTAGCTGGGGCGCGATCGGCGCTCGAACTACCGAATCCCAAATTCATCGCGAGATGGCGTCAGCGCTCTCAAGCCCTGTTGGGTTTAAAAATGGCACCGACGGTAATATTACTATTGCCGTCGACGCGATTCGTGCGAGCCGTGAATCGCATTTGTTCTGCTCGCCGGACAAACATGGCGCCATGACAATCTATCGCACTGCCGGCAACCCTGACGGCCATGTTATTTTGCGCGGCGGACACCAGCCGAATTATCACGCGCATGATGTACAGGCAGCCGCGAACACGCTGGCAGGTTTTGGCTTACCTACCAAGCTTGTGGTTGATTTTAGCCATGGTAATTGCCAAAAGCAGCACCGTCGTCAATTAGAGGTGTGTGCAGACATTGCCGCGCAAATCCATGGTGGCGAGCAAGCGATCGCTGGCATTATGGCTGAGAGTTTTTTACAAGAAGGTAATCAAGCAATGGGGAGTGCCGATTCACGCACCTATGGTCAGTCGATTACCGATCCTTGTCTCGGCTGGGAAGATACCGAAAAGGTTTTGGCTCAACTTGCCAACGCTGTCATGGCGCGAAAAAATACATAACCATTGATTGAACATGGGCATGTCCAGAGCATGCCCCTAACTAGGATGAGACTATGCCTTCATTTGATATTGTGTCTGAAATTGACAAAGTGGAACTCAAAAATGCCGTTGATAATGCCAATCGTGAACTGGCAACACGGTTTGATTTTCGTGGTGTGGAAGCCAATTTTGACTTGGATAAAGAAGCGGTAAAAGTGATTGCTGAGGCTGACTTTCAAGTGAATCAAATGATGGATATGCTTCGCAGCAACTTGGCCAAGCGTGGCGTTGATGCACGCGCGATGGATATTCAGGAAATGGTCCATTCCGGCAAGAGCTTTTCACAACAGGTGAAGTTCAAAAATGGCATTGAGACGCCAGTAGCGAAAAAGATCACCAAAGCGATCAAAGATGCCAAGATGAAGGTCCAGACGCAAATTCAAGGTGAGCAAGTCCGTGTTACCGCTAAGAAACGCGACGATTTACAGGCTGTAATTCAATTGATCAAAGACAGTGATTTTGAGCAACCTTTTCAGTTTGAGAACTTCCGCGACTAACGGTTTAAGCCTCGAACTATCTAAAAGCGGGCGCCTGAAGCGCCCGTTTTTATTCTTTGTGATGCCCCGCGCTACTTGTAGTTATTTTTTATCTCATCGAGCGTACCGTCCATGATCGCCTGGTCAACGCCTGCTTGCAGTTTTTCAACATAGCTGTCTGGTGTATTGTTACTTAGACTGTAATAAAGCTGTGATTCATTTAACACATGCACCACCTCAAACTGGCTGGTATCGATATTGCTCTGGCTCATGATATACGCACTCACATTTTCTTCATAAGCCCACATATCTATCCGCCCAGCGGCTAATTGTTTTGCCAACAAGTCCGGTTTCGGGGATAAACGAATTGATTTCTTGCCAACGCCCATCGTTTCTAATAGGTGTTGACCCACATCATCTCGTACCACGCCAACTTTGTAGTCAGCAAAGTCACTCGCGTTATTGATTGTTATCTCTTTGCTTTTTGGCGCCCAAACCACCACTTTGGTATCGGTAATGGGCCCAACCCATTTAAACTTATCTTCACGCTCTGCGGTGCGTGTGGTTGAAAAAAGGACCGTATTGGGTTCAGACAACGCGGTCGCATAACCACGCGCCCACGGTTGCAATTTCACTTGATCACGGCTAATTGGCTCACCCGCCGCCTTAGTCGCAGCCTCTAGAAAATCAACGGCAATCCCTTTTAACTCACCACGCTCTTCATAATTGAACGGGGGATACACCTCTGTAATATAATCTAAATCGCTTAAATTAGCAGCGAGAGTCGTGGTCGAAAAAACCAGCAAGCTGGCGGCAATAAGTGACTTCATTGGACTACCTCTTTTTACCTTCCATTAAATGTGTACAGCCAACATCTTTATTATTTGCTTTCAATCAATTGCTGTCGGTCACCGAGTAGCAAGTTTAAACCGCACTGCGTTGTGGCCTACAGGCAAAGTGTAGACCCCTCGCTCTTCTCTTGCGCAACTTTGCTAATACCCACACCGCACATTGAGGTAAAAAAGTTGAATTAGGTCACCATTCATGCCTAAACTTTACCCTTTATTGCAAATCGCCTGGGGCTATCGCTACCTAACGCACAAAAAGCGTTCGGCAAAGGACATAAAAACGCCACGAAGGCACATGATAACGCCCAACATTCGTCATCGACCCAACGAAAAGAACCATCGAGTCTGATCATTCATGAATAATCAAAAACGTCCTCTTTATATCCCCTACGCGGGGCCAGCTCTGCTAGAAACGCCACTATTAAACAAAGGCAGCGCATTCAGTGTTGAAGAGCGTAAGTTCTTTAACCTTGAAGGATTATTGCCAGACGCGATAGAAAGCATTGAAGAACAAACCGAGCGCGCCTATCAGCAATACCAACGCTTCGAAAACGATATCGATAAGCATATCTATCTTAGAAATATTCAAGATACCAACGAAACGCTGTTTTACCGACTGGTATCGAACCACATCACCGAAATGATGCCTATCATCTATACCCCCACGGTTGGGGCGGCGTGTGAGAACTTTTCCAATATTTATCGCCGCGGACGCGGGTTATTTATTTCTTATCCAAACCGCGATCGTATTGATGATGTTTTAAACAATGCGTCTCGTCACAATGTCAAAGTGATAGTGGTCACCGATGGAGAACGGATTCTGGGATTAGGCGACCAAGGGATCGGTGGCATGGGCATCCCTATCGGAAAGCTATCGCTCTATACCGCGTGCGGTGGGATCAGTCCGGCTTATACCCTTCCTATTGTTCTGGATGTAGGAACCAATAACCCACAACGGCTCTCCGATCCCATGTATATGGGATGGCGCCACACTCGGATTAGCGGCCAAGAGTACGATGCATTTATTGAAGAGTTCATCCAAGCAGTACAGCGCCGCTGGCCTGAAGCATTGATCCAATTTGAAGATTTCGCGCAAAAAAATGCCATGCCAATCCTAGAACGCTATAAAGACAAGGTGTGCTGCTTTAATGATGATATCCARGGGACGGCAGCAGTCACCGTGGGCTCATTAATTTCCGCGTGTAAAGCGGCTGGCACCAAGTTGTCTGAACAGCGGATCACCTTTTTAGGCGCGGGCTCTGCCGGTTGTGGTATTGCAGAAGCTATCATTGCACAAATGGTCGCGGAGGGCATTTCAGATGCACAAGCTCGCTCACGCGTGTATATGGTCGATCGCTGGGGTCTATTAGTCGATGCAATGCCAAACTTGCTCGACTTCCAGCAAAAGCTGGTACAAAAAAGCGAGGCACTATCGGAGTGGCAGCTWGAAGATAGCAACATCTCACTATTAGACGTGGTTCGAAACGCGAAACCCACCGTGCTCGTCGGCGTATCGGGGGCACCAGGGTTATTCACTGAAGATGTCATTAAACAAATGCATGCCACCTGTCCACGCCCGATTATTTTTCCTTTATCTAACCCCACGAGCCGGGTCGAGGCGACGCCATTTGATATTTTGCGTTGGACCGATGGTCAAGCGCTAGTTGCCACAGGAAGTCCATTTGAGCCCGTCCGTTTAGATAATGGCAAAACCTTCCCCATCGCACAGTGTAACAACAGCTATATTTTTCCRGGCATCGGGCTTGGCGTATTAGCCGTCGGGGCTTCTCGTGTTACCGATGGCATGCTAATGGCCTCATCGCGAGCACTGTCCGAATGCTCTCCTCTGGCGAAGCGAGGGATCGGCGCCCTGCTCCCACCGTTGGAGGATATTACCCAAGTATCAAAACGTATTGCGTTTGAGGTGGCTAAAGAAGCGATTGTTGAAGGCGTCGCCGCCGAGCTCTCTGATGAGGCACTGAAAAAGCGCATCGAGGAGAGTTTTTGGTCGCCTGAATACCGCGCTTACAAACGCACCTCATTTTAACCAAAGACTGACAGAAAAAGCGCCTACTCAGGCGCTTTTTTTGCTACCATTCCACCTACTTGCCGCACCCGCTATTATCGAGTGCTGTCCGTCAAAAAAAGGATACAACGCACCATGGCTCTCCGGCGCCTCGTTCGTCAGGCGATAATCACATTGGCTATACTCACAGCCCTTACTGTTATTCTCATGGCGGCTAGCGATATCGCAATCACGCTTAACGCCAAAGGGCGTATCTATAAAGATGTCGATGTATTGCCCAAACGACAAGTGGGGCTCGTACTCGGCACCAGTAAATATATCGGCAAAACCTCAAATCCTTATTACACCTATCGCATTGAAGCGGCTGAGGCGCTTTATCACGCAGGAAAGATTAACCACCTGCTCCTTAGCGGCGACAACGCTCATCGGTCGTATAACGAACCCTGGACGATGAAACGAGATTTACGCAAGGCGGGCATCGCGGAAGAAGCGATTCATCTTGATTATGCGGGCTTTCGGACACTCGATTCCGTTGTTCGCGCCAAAACGGTTTTTAGTCTTGCACGTTTTACCGTCATCACGCAGAAATTTCATTGTGAACGTGCGCTGTTTCTTGCGGATGTAAACGATATTGATGCCATCTGTTACGCGGTACCAAGCCCCAGAGGCTGGGCCGGTACCAAGATCCGCGCCAGAGAAATACTGGCACGAACTAAAGCAGTACTAGACAGTTTTATTCTTAATGTGAAACCAAAATTTACCGGACCTAAAGCACCCATAGATGGCCTCTCAAACCGATAACCCCCTTCTGACGTTATGACTAGGCGTTCTGCCATCGATGCTGCCCGAATCACAATTTTTACATTGTTTTAATCATTTGTTTAAAAACCTGCCTGCAATCGATTAACACCCTGACCAATAAAGCGTATATTAGCCATCGCTTGGTAATCTGTTATGGCTTGTTTTTGCTTATAAATCCCCGTTATCAAGCGAATCACACAAATATTATAAATAAGTACAATATCTGATAACGTTTGTAAAAGGACGCCCTATGAACCTGCAATCCCTTTCTTTACACTCCTGGAAGCTCGATCGAAAAGCCTGGATTTTATTGGCTGATATTGCGTTGTTTTTCGTTTTATATCACAGCTTACCTTTTGCCGCCGACGTAACAACTGGCCTCAGCTTACTGGTCTTTATCGCCGTGCTTTGGCTCACCGAAGCCATCCATGTCAGCATGACAGCGATATTGGTGCCGATCATGGCAGTGGGTCTCGGTGTGTTTGAAACACCGGCGGCGTTGTCAAACTTTGCTAATCCTATTATCTTTCTGTTTCTAGGTGGGTTTGCATTAGCGGCGGCATTGCAAGCTCAAGGGCTCGATCAAGCGATTGCCAATAAAGTATTAACCATCGCCCAAGGAAAAATGTCAGTGGCAGTCATGATGCTCTTTGGTGTTACCGCCGGTCTATCGATGTGGATCAGTAATACAGCCACGACAGCAATGATGCTTCCTTTGGTACTCGGTATCTTACATAAGGTGAATAATCAAAAAGATCATGGCACCTATGTTTTCGTTCTGTTGGGGATTGCTTACTGTGCCAGTATCGGTGGCATCGCGACCATTGTCGGTAGCCCACCAAATGCCATCGCCGCTGCAGAAGCAGGCCTCAGTTTCGCAGACTGGATGAAGCTCGGACTGCCTGTCACGCTTATCCTACTGCCAGTGGCTGTTGTTGTGTTGTATTTTTTAACCAAACCGAATCTTAACTACAGCTTTGATGCCGACAAACGCGGTTTTGAGTGGACCACGCCACGTTTAATCACCATTGCTATCTTTGCGCTTACGGTATCGGCGTGGATCTTCAGTAAACCCTTAAATGCCATGCTCGGTGGTCTCAGTAAATTTGACTCGATCGTCGCGCTGTCTGCGATCGTATTACTGGGTGCTGCCCGAGTGGTAAAGTGGAAGGAAGTGGAAAAGACCGCAGATTGGGGCGTTCTATTATTGTTCGGTGGCGGTATTTGCTTAAGCAACGTACTCAAAGAAACAGGCACCAGTGTATTCTTGGCGAATCACCTCAGTAGCGCGCTGACCGGCTCCGGGTTGTTCTTTACCATGCTTGGTGTCGTCGCGTTTGTTATATTCCTCACAGAGTTTGCCAGTAACACCGCCAGCGCCGCACTGTTAGTTCCCGTCTTCGCGACCATTGCAGAAGCCTTAGGCGTGTCCCCCGTGGCACTATCGGCGTTAATTGCCATTGCAGCATCCTGTGCCTTTATGCTTCCCGTTGCCACCCCTCCTAACGCCATTGTGTTTGGATCTGGGCATATTGAACAACGTGATATGATGCGGGTTGGTATGTACTTAAACCTTGTTTGTATTGTGGTTCTTGCCATTTTTACCCGTTTATTCTGGTAATCTCGCTCACTACCTGGCATTTGCGCCAGGTAGTGTTTTTCGCGTCTTCTCGTCTATCAAAATTGTTTCAATTGAGTTTCAGGTTTACACTAGCGCAACGCTTAATAACCCGTAAACGACTATGGCATTTGCAGAAATTACTGGCTGGGGTAAATGTCTCCCGCCTGCTGTGTTGAGTAATGATGACCTCAGCACCATCTTAGAAACCAATGATGAATGGATCCGCTCGCGCACTGGCATTGAGGCGCGTCGAGTGAGTCATGTAGAAACCTCGGACTTAGCAACCGTTGCTGCCCATCGAGCCCTGGCGGCTGCAGGTATCGACGCGAGCCAGTTAGACTTATTAATTGTCGCGACATGCTCGCCAGATACCTTAATTCCTAACATCGCTTCAAAGGTTCAAGGAAATATTGGCGCCCTACGTGCAGCCGCTTTCGATATGAATGCCGCCTGTACTGGATTCCTTTATGGATTAGAAACGGCCACCAAAATGTTGCAAGCCGGCCATTACCAGCACGCACTGATTATTGGTGCAGAACACCTTACTTGGTACTTGGATTGGAGCAAACGCGATACCGCCGTGTTATTCGGTGACGGAGCGGGGGCAGTCGTGGTGAGCAAAAGCGATCAAGAAGTAGGCTTGTTGGATGCGCAACTCGGATGTGATTCAGCAGGAAGAGACGTATTAGCCATCCCGGCATTTGGCACCGCTATGGATCGTTTTGATCCCGACAATGGGCATTTTTCGTTTGACTTTATCGGTCGCGATATTTTTAAACGCGCGGTGAAAGGTATGGGCTCTGCGGCAAATCAAGTGCTTGCCCGCAATCAACTTAACGCCGACGACATCGATCTTGTTGTTCCTCATCAGGCGAATAAACGGATTATTGAAACCTTGTGTGAGCATGCCGGTATTGAACTGGATAAAGCATTTATCAATATCCAGCATTACGGTAATACGTCTGCCGCAACAATTCCTATCGCCTTGTGCGAAGCGGTAGAACAAGGCGTCGTCAAGCCGCACAGTCAATTGCTCACCGCGGCATTTGGCGCTGGGCTTACCTGGGGCGCAGGACTGATTCGCTGGGGTGAGCGAACCACACCTATCGCGCAATCAAATGCAGACCTACCACCCACCGATAAAACGGCACTCGAGCTATTAGACGACGCAATTAATCACTGTCAAAAGTCGAATAAGTAGTAACGCGAGAAAGCTAAGAGCCAAAAAGCCGACAATCAAGATGTCGGCTTTTTCTTAGCAGGGTTTCATTGAGGCATTAGGTTAAATGCAAGAATGCCGCGCCACGCACTCCACCCGCATCGCCATGCTGTGCTTTAACTATATCAGGCGCATTTGCCGCTGACAGTAAATGCTGAGGTAAGCGCTCGGAAATGGCGTCATAAAGCTCATCAAAATTAGATAAGCCGCCGCCAAGCACAACCATGTCAGGATCGAACGCAGTTAAAATACCGCCTAAAGACATTGCCAACACATCAAAAAAGCACGCTACAAATGCCACTGCATCGGATTCACCCGCTCGGTAGTTTTCGATAATCTCAATCGCTGATAGAGGCTGATAAAAGTGGCCATACAATTGTTCGAATCCGCGCCCTGATAGGTAATTATCTAAGCATCCTTTGTTGCCACATCCACAATCAAACATCGGTGGGTGATCACCAAGACGCAACCAAGCATCAATCGGCATCCGCATATGACCAACCTCGCCAGCCATCTGGTTTTTACCATTAATCACCTTACCGTTAATGACTAAACCACCACCAAAGCCAGTGCCAAGAATTAAACCCAAGACTGTTTTCGCCGACTGCGCTTGCTCATCCCAGGCTTCCGATAACGCGAAACAGTTAGCATCATTACTGATACGGACTTCTCTACCAAGGCGTGCTTCTAAATCTGCACGTAGCGATTGTCCATTGGCTGCAGGCACATTGACGGTTAAAACCGTTCCATCTTCTGCTTGTGAGCCAGGAATACCAATACCAATGGTTCCCTGCCCTCCCCATTTAACATCGTATTTTTCTACCAATTGGACGATGGTTTCAATCAACGCCGCATAATCCTGCGTGGGAGTTGGATGACGCTCGGTCGCAATACGATTGAGTTGCTTGTCAAACGCGCCGAACTCAATTTTTGTGCCGCCCACATCAAAGCCGTAATACATGGCTAAGTCACCTTTGTGTTTGTTTGTCGTTATATAACCAGATTATCCACCAAAAATAGCCTCAAGTCCGTGATTCTGGCCAAGTTTCGTTGTTTTTTAACCAAACGTTAGCCATCGGCATTTTTGTGTCTCTTACATTGAGCCTGGCGATGAAGAAGCAGGGACAACGCGTCTCGCTCTGGCAACGCTTTTTGTCGTTTACCCGCCATATAGCGCTCGCTAAACACATCAAACCACTGATTCAAATATGCGGCTGCCATTTGCTCTTGATTTGCGATCAGTGCCTCTGCAGCCACTTCTGCCGTTGCAAGCTGATTCTCGCCGTGAGCATCACGCACTTGATAGCGTGATAATGCCTGAGGTTGAATACTTAAAACCGGAAAACGATCAAGCCAAGGGCTCTTTCTGAAAATCTTTTTCGCTTCTCGCCAGGTTCCATCGATAATAATCAACAGCGGACGTTTACCTGACACGCTCACAGTCGGGGCACTCACGACACGCTCAGGCATCGTATATTGAGACGGGAAAACCACAAAAGGTTGATAATCGGGATGGGACAGAAGCGCTAACATTTCAGGGTCCGGCTCTGTTCGTGACCAAATAAACGCATAGGTATCGGCGATACAGTCAGCAATCAGCCGGCCGGTATTGCTTGGCTTCAAGACCTCATCGTCATACATCAGCAGCATAAAAGCGGCGTGTGTCTTTTGAGCCGTTCGGTGGGCGCAGATACAATAATGACGAACCAGCATGCACTGCTGACAACGATCAACCCCGGCACCACGGGCTAGATAAGGGCGGGTAGCACGCGAGAGGCGTGCTTTATAAAGGCGCTGAATCGCGTGATTCTGCTCTATTTTTGACATCGCTATTTTTGACATCAAAGTATCTAGGTTATTAGTGGCTGAGTACTAACGAAATTCAACCATGGCGCCATCAAATAAATTTTTGACTAGCGCCACATACTCTTCTAAAAAGCCCACTTGCTCTGCCGTGACAGGTTGCTCCCATCGCCCGGCTAAGACTTCTTCCATATCTTCAACCACACGATCGGCTTCACGGAGTATGGTAAACCTTAACGCGGATGAGAGCCCAGGGTTTTGCTCACAAATGGTCATGATGTTAGAGGCGACGAGATCGTGCACGATATCTGCAATGGTTTCATCGCCAATGGCTTCACCGGGTTGCTCAAAGACGGTGAGATTGAACGCAAAGTGCTCGATCAGTGCCTGATACCCGTCTGAATCTACTACCATGGTTACTTGTCCTTAGACTGTTCATATATCGCTATTGTATCGCGAACATCCGCGATGTGCGCCCCCAGAGGACGAAATTAGAAAGCGAGTCACGCTTCACAGCACATCACGTGCTTTATACTGTTTCCATACACCTTATACGATTCGATGCATCTTGTACTATTCGATGCACCTTACATACGATTCCACACGCCTTATAGTATAAGATAGCATGCGCAATAACACGTACTGGCTTATTGCTCGTGTACATACAGTGGCAAAACTGTGAACGGTAAGCCTTTCTTGCTTATCCATGCCACACTTTACTCATGCAAACTGCTGACCCACTCTTCTTTGCAGTATAGCTTTGGTTTGCAGTGATGAAAATAAACCACACACTGAGCTGTTTTCACGGATACGCCCGAATCAATCGCTCACAAGGATGTAGGAAAAAACCATGAAGGTAAACCGTCCGCGCCCATTTAGTAAGAGCATTGTCAGCAAAATCGGATTAATCATGACGTTTATCACGCTGATGGTGCTCGGATTATCGGTTTCAAGCTATATCATGCAAGAGCGTGTCAATCGTGATGTAGAGCGCGCTACCCATCACGAAATTCCCAGCGCCATTATTACGATGCAGATGCTACGTTCGGTGAGCGACATGAATGCTAGCATGCTTAAATATGTCATGGGACGGCACGAATCGCTATCGGTGTTTCTAGAGAATCAACAAGACTTTGAAAACGCGCTAAAAGAACTAAAAACCATCAAACCCGATGAAAAACAACAACTCGAAAAAGTCAGTCAACTCTACGAACGCTTTCAACGCATCGCACATCAAAAAGTATTAACCGAGTTTGATCCTGTGGCTGAGCAATGGGCACGCAAGCAATTGATGCGATTATCCATTGATGTCGCTCGCCCAATTGATAACCTCGTTGCCGAACTCAAAGCCACCCAGGAGTTAAAGCAACCCGACAACTTAGCGGTATTACAATACCTTGACGAGCTCGTCGATGAAAACGGCGATATGCTTACCGAGCTAAATCAGTATTTAGAAGGTCGCACGAGTAGCCGTCAATACTTTATGGAAGATATGGTTACCTTTGAGCAATATTTGTCATTAACACAGTTCGAGCTTAATGACCCTGCCTCACTCAAAAAAATTGCGCGATTAAACAATCACTTTACTAGCTTTAAGCGCAGCGGTATTGCCATTTTTAACAATTACCAACCGAACGCCAAAGTCGCTGCCATGAAGGCAGTTCGCACGCTCAGCGATCATGAGTATCATGCGCTAGAGAATGCACTTTCCCGTTTTGCACAAGGCACAGGTAATGAAGTTACCCGCTCAATGACCGACTTACAATCTATTCTTCATTCCAATCAATTGAATCTTGGCTATTTATTGTTATTTATTTTGTTTGTCAGTAGCGGCATGTATTTTTATATTTATCAGTCTTTTACTCAGCCAATCGCCGCGCTGGCAGATTCGATGCAGCGACTGGTCGCGGGTGACATGACACCACCGTCTAGTCATTTTCAAGATAGAACCGATGAAGTCGGAAAGATTGCGCAGAGCTTAGTGATATTCCGAGCCCACATTATCTCGCGCAACCAAGCACGTGAGCAGTTGATAGCAGAAAAGGAACGAGCTGAAAGTGCATCTCGGGTTAAAGCGCAGTTTCTTGCCACCATGAGCCATGAAATACGCACCCCCATGAACGGGGTCATCGGGATGTTGGATCTACTGCGTCGCTCTTCGCTAACCCAATCCCAACACGGGTTGCTGAGCACAGTAAGAGAATCAGCCCTTTCATTGCTTTCGATTATTAACGATATTCTTGATTTCTCCCGCACCGAATCAGGAAAACTGCAGCTGGAGCAGGTTACCTTTTCTCTCTCTGAAACGGTTGATCAAGTGATGGACACGGTGAGCCACAATGCCAAAAAACAAAATGTGACATTGTCACTATTTATTGATCCTGAACTGCCTGACTCACTGATTGGCGATCCTAACCGGCTTAAACAGGTCCTTTATAACCTTGTGGGCAATGCAATTAAGTTTTCTGGCAGTCACCGTGACAAGCTGGGAAAAGTCGATGTCAAAATCACACCGTTCGACACAGGCACACCGGAAAAAACAGGATTGAACGTCACAATAGCGGATAATGGTATAGGCATCAGCCCCGACAAATTAGACACCATATTTCAACCCTTTAACCAAGCAGAATCATCCACTACGCGTGAGTATGGTGGGTCCGGACTCGGCTTAGCGATTTGTAAAAATATTATCGATTTACTCGATGGTGAGATAACGGTTGAGAGTGAACAGGATAAAGGAACCGAATTTCAAGTTCGCTTAAGTTACACCACTGACAGATTGGGTGCACCTCATCCTGCGCCACTTAGTCGTGACGATATCGACACACTGTTTATTTACCTTGATTTACCCGACGGCGAGCTAAAACACGCCATCAACCTCTATCTCAATCATTTAGGTATTGCACATGCGACAGCTAATCCAAACGAGACGCTTATCCTACAAAAGGAGGCGTCAAGCACGCCTGCGCTTGTCGCTGCCAGACATGTTCTCTTGATCACTCAAGATACAAGTGACGAGACGCGTTTTGATGCGCTTGGGGTGAAACACATCATTGCACTACGAGAGAAGCTGTCACTGAATACCCATCCTAACAAATACCTGGTCGAGCTTTTTGCCTCACCGCTCACTTATCGCCGCTTAGTGCATGGGATCCGTGTGTGTTTAGGCTTAGACAGCCCAGAGGTTAGCATGTTGGGGGAATCTCTCGAGCTAAATATTATCCCCGATATGCAAGCAAGAGAGCGCCATGGCAAATCGATACGTGGACATATACTGGTTGCCGAAGACAACCCCACTAATCAACGCGTTTTGACACAACAACTCCATTATCTCGGTTATCACGTTGTGATGGTTGATGATGGTGAACAAGCATTGCAGGCTTACCAAAGCACGCGCTTTGATCTGGTCTTAACAGACTGCCATATGCCCAATAAAGATGGTTATGCACTCGCAGCCGCATTGAGAGAGCAGCAGTCATCCACGGGATACGTCCCTATTATCGCTATTACTGCCAATGCACTCAGTGGTGAAGACGCACGTTGTTTTGCAGCGGGTATGGATGATTATATCACCAAGCCCATTGAGTTAGAGCAGCTCGAAAGCCGCTTAAGTCACTGGCTTCACCAAGGTTCCCATTCAACCACCGACAAGGCGCAAGAGGAAACGTCTACCCTCTCTGTGCAACACGAGAGCTCGCCAACCGTTTTAGATTTAAGTGTTATCGAACGACTCTATGCCGGCCAGAAACACGCTTATCTTGATATCATTGCGATATTTCGCCGACGCAGTTTACCGAGCATCAACACGCTGAGCCAGTTAGCGCCGCCGTTTACAGATTGGCAAGATATCAAAGACACAGCACATAAACAGAAGTCCGCGACAGGCAGTATTGGCGCAACAGAATTGCATCAAGCGTGCCTTGACGCCGAACATGCTGCCAACACACAGGACACACAAGCACTTGTCAAAGCGTTAGCGCAGATGCAAACGGCGATCATACGTCTGACTCGTGCGCTCGACACGCTTGAGACTTAATGTGTCCAACATCAAAAATAGTGAATCGGTGTGATCCCTTATCCGAATATCTAGAAAATCGGTGTACAAACCTCGCGTTCCGGTGCCACACTCAAGGTAAGTATCAGCAACCAAAACGGTAGTGAATAATGAGAAAAACCAAAGTTGTCACCTCCGAGGACATCCTGCTCAAACTATGTCAATCTGCCACAGCAGTGTTAACCAAAGCCACGGACTCTCCCGTGCATCATGCCGCAATGGTGCAAAAAATAGTCAAAACCAGTCTTAAGCCGGATATCGGGTGCTTTGTATTATTTGATGGCGGCTTTTCGGGACTCGTCGTGATTAACTTCTCCTCACAAGCGGCGTTAGAGATTTATCGCAACTATATGCAGCATATGGGGATCCCCGAAGAAGAGCTTGCCACTCAACATACAGCGGATGAAGTCGGTGATGTACTTGGCGAACTGACGAACCAAATCATCGGTGACTTCACAGGCAAGATTAAGCGCTCAATTCAGACGTCTATCACGCAAAACCAGCCGAAGATGATGGCGGTGAACAAAAATATCTCCGTGTCTGTCGACAGCAATATTGATAAACCTCAAGCGCGCCGGGTCAGCTTTACCACCGAAAATAATCATATTTTTTATCTAGAACTCGCGATGGAACGCACTGAATTCATTCAGCTGCAAGATTTTGAAGAAGGCGAAGAAGTCGACCCGGATTCTATTTTAGAGGCAGAAACCGTGCGTCAGCTGGAAGGAAAATCTAACGATAAAAATGAAAAGAAAGACAATGGCAGTAACGACTTGTTAGATGAACTCGGGATCTAAGCACGAACGCCCATATAAATTAACATCGAACTTAAAAATCAGCGAGTTACGCCTCAATTCGTGAACAAGTAGCCATTATTGTTGCTTGTTCGCGACCTTTTTGTGTTTTATCCACTTAATTTTCGACAAAAAACAAAATAACATTTCATCTTTTCCCGCTCACAATAATATTGAATTTATCGCTTTTGTTTCATATAAGTTACAACATTGATCACAACCTTCCCGCTCTATTACTCGTTCTTATCGTTCTTAATCGTCTATGAGTGGTTGAATTTTAGGACTTATTTTTAGTAGGTGAATAATTCTGGGTCATTTAGACTGCGCAACAAAATAATAAGGCTGGCAATGATCAGTCCATTACCCTACTGGGCACCCTGCCCACCCACAATCATTCGTGAAAAGGTCGATTCATGAGTCCAGAACACTACCTACTCGACTGGCAAACCAGTCAAACTCACTCTGAAACCATGTATCCGCTGTTGAGCCAGCTCTATCGCCAAAAAGGCGTAGAGATTCAACTCTTTGGCCGTCAGCTTATCAACGCTAGTACCATTGATATTATTAAAGCTCACCGCGTCGCACGTCGTTACACTGGCGACACATTAGCCCCGAGCCAAACCCTCCCTTTAATCGAAGCGATGGCCGAACTCGACCTGGCCCCGAGTAAAATTGATATTGGCCAGCTGGCGTGGACGTACTGGCAATCACATGACAGTGAGCATGGGATTACTGATTTTCTTCATAGCCAATTGAATCACTTAATCGGCACTGGCAACAGCGTCGAGCCCAAAGATGTGGTGCTTTATGGTTTTGGCCGTATTGGCCGGTTACTCGCACGTCTACTGGTTGAGAAAAGTGGGCCAGGCTATCCATTACGTTTACGTGCGATAGTGGTCCGTGGTGGCAAAGAAGGCGATTTGGAAAAACGCGCCAGCTTATTGCGTCGTGATTCGGTGCACGGTCCATTTAATGGCAGCATTACTGTGGATGAGACCCGTAATGCTCTGATCGCCAATGGTAATTTCATTCAAGTCATTTATGCCAATAACCCAACTGAGGTCGACTATACCCAGTATGGCATTCACCATGCCTTAGTGGTCGATAATACGGGGATGTGGCGTGATGAAGAAGGACTCGGTCAGCATCTTGATAGCAAAGGGACAGACAAAGTCTTGCTAACCGCCCCAGGTAAGGGCACGCTTAAAAATGTGGTGTTCGGTGTCAATCATGATGTCATTGGTCACGATGACAAAATTATCTCCGCCGCCAGTTGCACCACCAATGCGATTACCCCAGTGCTCAAAGCCATGCAGGATAAATTTGGCATTGATAGTGGTCATATTGAAACCGTCCATTCGTTTACCAATGATCAAAACTTAATAGACAACTACCACAAAGGCGATCGACGTGGTCGTTCAGCATCACTCAACATGGTACTGACGTCGACGGGCGCAGCAAGCGCGGTAGCAAAAGCATTGCCGGAACTAAAAGGAAAACTCACTGGCAACTCAGTGCGTGTCCCAACCCCGAATGTCTCGATGGCGATTGCAAACCTCAACCTCAATCACGCCACCAACAAAGATGAAATCAATGCGTACCTGCAAGACGTCGCGCTCTACTCGCCGCTTTCAGGCCAAATCGATTATACCCAATCCACCGAACTCGTCTCGAGTGATTTGATTGGATCTCGCTTTGCTGGCGTGGTAGATAGCCAGGCGACGATTGCCGAGGGTAATCGCTGCGTACTGTACATTTGGTATGACAACGAGTTTGGATACAGCTGTCAGGTCATCCATTGTATGGAGAAAATGATGGGGGTTCGCTATCCTGTGGTCCCTCAGCCGGAATCGTTATCATAAGCAACACAGCGTTATCATAAACAACAAAAGGCCCATCAAGGGCCTTTTTTACGTGCGCGTTTTAGGTCTGACTAAGACGACTGGGTTGCCGTCAATGGTGATGCTTGGCTCACCGGCTTAATTAACGCATAGACTAAACCTGTCACCAAGGTACCGGCCGTAATGGCGGCGAGATAAAGCAAGACAGGGCTAATCGCATTTGGGATGAGCAAGACAAACAAGCCACCGTGCGGCGCCATTAATTTCGCGCCAATCAACATTGAGATCGCCCCCGTTAATGCGCCACCGGCAATACACGATGGAATAACACGCATCGGGTCTTTCGCTGCAAACGGAATCGCGCCTTCTGAAATAAAGCACAGTCCTAAAACGAATGACGCTTTACCTGCTTCTTGTTCGGCATCGTTAAACTTGCGTTTGGCAAGGAAAGTCGATAAACCCATTCCTAATGCCGGCACCATGCCTGCAGCCATAATGGCAGCCATTGGCATGTAGGTACCGCTTTCAATCAATCCAACGCCAAACGTATACGCGGCTTTATTCACCGGGCCACCGAGATCAAAGCACATCATGGCGCCGAGTAACACGCCCAAGATGACGGCATTGGTTGAATTCATGCTTTGCAAGAAGGTTGTTAAACTTTCCATCGCCACCGAAACGGGGCCACCTACCACATAGATCATCACCAAACCGGTAAATAAACTGGCCAATAACGGGATCACCAATATGGGTTTGAGCGCTTCCATTGAAGCCGGTAAGCTGACTTTGTCCGCAACGAACTTAGCGCTGTAACCGGCAATAAAACCAGCCAGAATACCCCCTAGGAAGCCCGCGCCTGTTGAGGCTGCAAGCATACCACCGATAAGCCCGGGTGCCAGGCCCGGACGATCCGCGATAGAAAAGGCAATAAAGCCCGCCAGTACCGGGACCATCAGCGCAAACGCGCTACCACCGCCAATTTCCATTAAGGCCGCTGCAAGCGTCCCTTCTTCTTTAAACGCCTCAATACCAAACACAAACGAGAGCGCAATGGCTAGCCCCCCGGCCACAACCAAAGGCAACATGTGTGACACCCCGGTCATAAGGTGTTTATAAACGCCACTCCGTTCAGCTTGGTTTGCAGTGCTATTCGCGGTATTGGTTTGTCCGGCTTGGTGAACATGGGCGTTCGCCAAAGCATCATCCAAACTTTGTGCCGCTTTTTTCAACGCGCTCCCAGTACTGGTTTTATATAAACGTTTACCGGCAAAGCGACTGAGATCGACCTCAATATCCGCCGCGATAAAGACAAGATCCGCTTGTTCAATGTCTTGATCAGTTAAGTTATTTTTCGCCCCCACCGAGCCACGTGTCTCGATCTTAACCTGATACCCTTTCGCCTTCGCGGCTTCTTCAATCGCTTCAGCGGCCATGAAGGTATGAGCAACGCCCGTCGGACACGCCGTGATCCCGACAATACGAACCGATTGTTCGTCACCACTTTCACTGGATACGGAAGCCTCATAAGGCTGGGCCTGATTCGAGACCGACGTCAACACGGCCTGTGCGTCCACCATGACTTCATCAAGGCTTGCCTGGTAAACAGGTTTACCATTAAAGCGCGCCGTCTCTTTTGGATCGCCAACGAGCAGCACGCGATCGGCGTGTTCTATCTCTGCGGCTGACAATACTTTTGTCGATTGGACACTCGACTGACACTCTATTTGTGCCGTCCATCCTTTTGCATCGACGGCTTGCTCGAGAAGCCCCGCCGCAATAACAGTATTGGCGACACCACTAGGGCATGCCGTAACAATGACCAGATTCATACCTTCTACCCCACTTATGGATTGGTTTTTATTGCGCATGCACTGACAACTCAACAGGCGACACGCTGATTTGTTCGGATAATTGATTCACGTTTTCATGATTGCTCACCCCCACTCCCACTTGAGTGACGGCAAGCGCCGATATGGCAACGGCACGGCGAAGTGCTGTTTCTTTACTCAGCCCAGCTTGACAGCCAGAGACCAGCCCCCCGACCAAGGAGTCCCCCGCACCAACGGTACTCACCACCTGCTGGGCCGGCGCTACGGCTTTTAACCAGCCTTGATGATCGCGCCACAATACCCCATCAACCCCACGCGAAATGACCACGTTAGCGATCCCTTGGTTAAAGAGCTGTTCACCACGCGCTAATAAAACAGATTGCTCATTACTGATAGATTCATCAAGACACTGCGCTAACTCCGCTTCATTGGGCTTAACCAACCAAGGCGTTGCATCAATGGCAGCACGAAGCGCGTGTTGACTGGTGTCGACGACCACTTTTTTGCCCGCTTCTCGCAAGGTGCTAATCCACATCACCAGCTGTTCAGTGGTGACACCTGGCGGTAAACTGCCCGCCAATACGATCCATTCATGGCTTGCTGCCAGTGCGTGCAAGGTCTCGGTCAACGCATCAATATGGGTCGGGTCTACCGCCATGCCGGGAAAATTTAAATCCGTTACCCGGCCTGTATTTTCTACCAGCTTGACATTGGTACGGCTTACCCCTGGCACGCGCAAAAAGTGATCGGCAACGCCGTGTTCAGCAAAAAGCTGGGAAAATGGGTCTTGATTGTCTGCACCGAGAAAGCCAGAGACCGACACAGTGGCCCCTAAATCGCTTAACACACGTGCAACATTGACGCCTTTTCCTGCAGGATGCAGGGTATAGTTTTGCACCAAGTTGACATCACCCGGTTGCAATACCCCGACACTTCCTGTCATATCGAGAGCTGGATTAAAGGTGACGGTTAAGATGGCACTCATGCGTGTTCTCCTAATCCGTCTTTAATGGCATTCCCGAGTGCAGAAATCGCCTGCGCTGCATCCGAACCTTGCGCGGTAAAGTGCAATTGATGACCATGTTTTACCCCTAAGGCAATCACTTTCATCAAGCTCTTCGCATTGACCGAGTCTGATTGAGTCGACGCATTGGCAACTTGAATATCCGCATCAAATTTTTTCGCAGTGTTGACCAACATTGCCCCTGGACGTGCATGCAAACCATGCGTATTGGTGATGGTAAATGTACCGTTTTCACCTTCTTGAATCGCTTTATCGGTCGCTTTTTGACGTTCATCGGTCGACGCCGCCGCTGGCGATGCCCCTGTTGACGTCTGGGGACTGCATGCGTTAACCAGCGCCTGTGGCGAGAGGTCAATACAGGTCGCCAATTGATCGTCGGCTTTCCACTGCGTTAAGGTTTTCAAGACAGGAAGATGGGCCGCATTATTCGCTGCTATGCACCAAAGTGCATTGACAGACTGCGCGTGATGCGTCAATGACGTTGCTGGCATCACAACGGATACGCCTGTTTGTTCAACGCCTTGATTAACCCCAAGCAGCCAATGCCCTTGACCCAAATGAATAGGATTGCCTGCCACTAACTGGCTCACGCCCTCGTGATTGATACAATGATGGTTTTTGAGCAGGCCGGCTCCCACCGCTTGGAGGGTAGTCATGTCTGAAGCTGGAAAGCCGCTCAGTATCATCTCTGGTTTAAAGGTTAGGCTTTGTGCGCCGGTTGTTTCACCATTGAGGATCGCAACGACCTCTTCAGCACGCTCAACCTTTTGCAATGCTTCCTCAACGCCCTCTTGAGATAGCACACGGGTTAACTGGCGTAGAATACTAAGGTGCTCATCAGACTTAGCGGCAATACCAATGGCCACATAAGCAAGATTTCCGTCTCCCCAATCCACACCATCAGGGAAATGAAAAACCTGCACCCCCGTTTGTTTAACCTGATCACGGGTATCGGTTGTGCCGTGTGGAATGGCAATCCCACTGCCCAAATAGGTACTGGTTTGTGCTTCTCGCGCTAACATGCCGTCTTGATAGCCGGCCTCTACCAGTCCTTTTTGCGTCAGCAAACCGGCAATGGCTTTAATCGCGTCTTGCTTGGAGGCAGCATGTTGCTGCATATGAATATCTTGTGCGTTAAGTGCCAGCATGAGGGCTTTCCTCTTATATCAATGCCAAGTGCAAAGGGTCAGTGCCAAGTGCACGGGTTAATCGTTTTTGTCACGCCAGACCACGCTGTCATGACGGTATATCGGGATCAGGGATTGGTCTTCATTCACGTTACTTCAGACCCTAATAATGTTTTTTTGTGTACAGTCTTTCGCTATACCATTTGGCTGAATCGTTTCAGCTTTTGGCGGCAATTACCCGCGTTATCGATGAAATGAATCTCATCGTTACTGTCGATTCATTCTAGCCACGATTATCGAAACACGACGCAATAAATAACATTCGTGTGATGGTGACGCGATTTACATCCAAAGCTGAAACCTTTCAGCTTTAAGGCTGAATCGTTTTAGCTTATAATGCAAGCCTATTATTGATCGGGTATGTGCAAACTTTGATCGCATTCACAAAGCCATCAATAACGATCGGCGCACTAAGGATTCGTTTATGAAGCTAGATGAAATAGCCCGCCTTGCTGGGGTGTCACGCACAACAGCCAGTTATGTGATTAATGGTAAAGCCGACCGTTACCGGATCAGCGAGCAAACACGTCAACGCGTGATGGCGGTGGTCGAGCAACATAATTATCAACCTAACCGCGCAGCGACGGCATTACGAGCAGGCACGACCCATACACTGGGCTTAGTGGTTCCGGATCTTGCTAATACCAGCTATGCAACGTTAGCCAAACTCTTTGAACGCAAAGCGCATGATCAGGGTTATCAGGTGATTATTACGGGATCAGACGACGATCCTGAGCGAGAAAAAACGGTTGCACAGACGCTAGTATCCAGAAAGATTGATGCCTTAATTGTGGCCTCTTGTTTACCGGCCGATAATGCCTTTTATCCGAAACTACAGCAGCAAGGCACCCCGATTATCGCGATTGACCGTGGCTTAGATGCCACACAATTTGCCAACGTTTTAACGGACGATGCGAAAGGGGCTTATCAGCTGACGGATCGCTTGATCAGCCCAACCGATGTCTATCAAGCTGGGTTAATCGGTGCAGTACCGGCTCTGGCGATATCTCAAGATCGTGAGCAAGGTTTTTTTCAGGCATTACACGCACAGCACGTCGAGGGACAAGTACGCTATGGCAATGCCTTTAGCCGTTCAGAAGGACAGCGATTAATGACCGAATGGATAGACGCTGGGGATTTACCCGATGCGCTTTTAACGACATCGTTTACCCTTTGCGAGGGTGTGCTGGATGCGATTCGTCAGACCGGTATCGCCCCCACAGCCCTGTATTTTGCCACTTTTGGTGATAGCCGTATTTTAGACTTTCTGCCTTTTGGTGTGCAGTCTTTGCCGCAGCAATTTGAAGCGATCAGTGATGCTGCCTTAAGCCTTGCGGTGTCTGCCGCTCAAGGCGATAACCAGCCTGGCGTGATTACCGTCGAGCGTCAGCCAATATGGCGCCCACATCAAACCCAGGCCTGGGTTGGCCTCAATTAATAGCCCGTCGCTTCCATAAACCCGCGGCCTGTTGCGCTTCCTTGCACGCGCACTGGCCCTTCCCAATACGGCACACTCAGCGCCATCCAACTTTGCGCATTGAGTGGCTGCGTAGTGATGTTAATCCCTTCGTCTGGTACTTGTATCTGCCAGGCTATCGGCAAACTGATCCCCTCGCGCATTTTGGCATGGCTAATAGGTAACATCCGAATATCCGATTGCGCTAAGACCACAATGCGCCCATTTGGATACGTTAATGAGCCAAACATAAAGGGCTGACTGCCTCGGATTTGGGTGACCATTAACGCGCGACCATCGTCTAAATTAAGCCCGAACCAATCCCATCCGCTTTGATCCGATGCCATCGCACCGCTAGACCATTCTTTATCGAACCACCCTTTTCCCGAAACGGGTATTGTCTCACCGTCGATGATAAGCTGACCTTCAATGATCAATTGTGGCAGAGAAAAGTAATAAGACGCTGACGGCTCATTGGCATGGCGAATACTGTATCCTTGCTCGCCCTGTTTCACGCGCAAGCCACCGTCAGCCACCTGGAGTGCGAACCCCAATGTTGCATCCTTATCGGACCATGATGCACGAACTTGCGCCGGTAAAGGTTGCTCGCCCCCCTGCCATTGCCAATCATCCAGCCAAGCCTGAAATGGTGACAGCGTCACGCCAGTCTGACCAATACCACCACGGGCAAAACGCTCGGCTTCCCACTGTTGATCGGCACGCGTAATAGCAACATGCGCCATATAAAGCTGCTGGTTTGCCCATCCTGTTTGGTGGCGAGGACTCAGCGCACGGCGAAATAGGGTCCATTGCACACCGTATTCTTGTCCCGCATTATCCGTCAGTGTGGCTGTCAAATACCACCATTCCGTGGCAAATGCAGGATGAGAGGCCATATCCTGCGGATAAAGAGGTGTATAATCAGGCGTAACAGCGGCAAAGCCACCTTGTTGGCCAAACACATCAAAGCCATCCGCTAAGTCGGTCGACGATGAAGGCTGTTTTCCCAACCCAATCAAGACCCCCAACACCATCACTCCGATTAAGCCAAACACTACACGGCCAATAGGGCTTAACTTTCGCTGACTTGATCTCACGGCGACTCTCCTACTGCGCATCACGTAACGACGCGGCGGCTGTCCGCTTAAGCATACGGTAAACCGGCCACGCCCCGGCCACCATCAAGGCGAGCATTGAAAGGCTAATGGTCGTTGCATACGTCATTGGGAAAAAATTCATAGTCATTGTCCAACCAAAGGACGCTTTGAGAACAACATGAATTAACATGCTCGCTAACACCAAGCCAAGCGGGATCGCGATAAGGGCACTGACTAACCCAAGGATCACCAATTGCCCGCCCCCAAGAGCAATGAGCTCTCGTCCTGATAGGCCCAAATAACGCAACAAGCTATACTGGCGTTGCCGCGATAGCTCCGTGGCTAACGTTGCGAAAAACAAGCCGCTAATCGCCACGATCAACATCAACACACACAAGCTTTCGGTGACAGTAAACGTTCGATCAAAAATGCGCATGGCATAACGCATAATGTCGGCTTGATTTTGCACCTGACCATTGCTCAGGCTAAACCGTGTATTCATTTGATCAACAAAATGATCACTTGGAGCTTCTTTATCGAGTACCACCGCCAACGATGGACGTCCTTGTGCTAGCCATTCGCCCGCCTCACTATGCGTTGAAACCACCAACTGTCCGTAAGGATTACCGTAATCGTAATAGATCCCTGCCACGTGCCAGCGTTCGCCCATCGGTGCGGGCAGATTAACCATTTCACCAACACTTACGTCAAATTTAGCGGCGAGTGATTCACTTAACAGTACCGCACGTTGCTGGTGTAATTGTGACCAATATTGGGGTTGGGCCGATTTGACGGCTAACGATTGCTTTTCTAGCGCTCGATCACCAACCGATAACACCTCAAGGCGTCCTTGGGGCGCGACCAACTCACGTCGATAAGTGGCCCAAAATTGCGACACGTCTTCTTGTTGTTCAAGCCAGGATTCGATTCTGGGTAGCAAAGCATTGCCGGGTCGAACATACATATCCGCGGCTAACCGTTGCTGCAGCCAAGTTTCGGTGCTGGTGCGAAAGCTCCCCACCATGGTTTCCATACCTATATGCGCAGAAACAGCAAGCATAAAGGCCATCGCGGCAACACCTCGGTAGCTTAAACTGGCCGCCGCATCGGTAAAGAACCAACGCCAACGTGCGCCCGCATAGCCGCGCGCCAAGGTATGAAACAACCAGCCACAGGCATAGGGCAACGCTAGGGCGGCACTTAACATAGTTAATGCGATCAGCGTAAAACCTTGCCATTGGCTACTTTCCCAGTAAGACACGCCCCAAGCTGTTACGCCCAATAGTATCGCGATGATCGCTTGCACCGCATACTCTTGGTGTGTCCCTCGAATTAGTGTCATTCTTTGGGATAAGCGCCCCGGCGATGTATTGAGTAAGCGCACCAGCGGCCAGGCTGATGCCATGACCGCTCCTAAGATCGCAAGCAACAGACTCGCCAACCCCCATTGCCATTGCCAATGCATCACCAAGTCAATATCAGCGCCATACAAGTCAGACAAGGTGGTAGCGACGGCAGGGAGTAATTGATTGGCTAGCATCAAGCCCAACACATTGCCACTCATCACGCCAAGCACAACCCATGCGAGAATCTCAGCAAGCATAACCCCAGAGAGTTGACGTCCATCAACACCGAGTTGGCGTAGCGCCCCCACCAGCGGTTGCCGTTGTGTCATTGAAAGCGAAATCGCTTGATAGAAAATAAACAGGCCCACCACAAAAGCCAGTAATCCCATGGCAAGTAAATTAAGATGGAAAGCACGGGTGAGCGGCCCTAACTGTGTGGCCTGTGTTTTGGTCAATGTCAGTGCAGGTGGTAACACATTGCGAATCTGCTGGCGCTCCGCTTGCGTTAAAGACCCACACAGGATGTCGGCGATACCGGCGTGTGAGGACAAGGTACGTAGCAACGCCATATCGGCAACTAAATACGTCCCCATACTCAGGGCATCGTTGTCGAGTACTCTCAAGGGGCCAATAGCTGGATAATCAAGTAGATCAATCATTTGCCCATCTTTCCAGCCTTTATGGTTCGCCATCGCTTGACCAACATAAACCGGATAAGGCGGCATGATTGCATGGACCGGTGATATCCCCTTGTTTGCACGCCCTTTATCACCGCCACGCTCAGCTAACAGCGGCAACATGGCAATGGTATCAACGCCCATAAGATTGAGATCATCAAGTGACGGTGTCACGACTTGCAAGCGATCAACAGGAACACACTGCGTTAAGCCTGCCCGGCGTAAATCAATATAAAACGCCTGCGGCACACGTTGGGTCCGCTGGGTGTGATGAATGCTAAACGGATAAGGATTACTAAACAGCTTGGCACCTTCCCGATAGCTTTGCTGGGCGTGTTGGTTAATCGATAACACGCCAACAAGCAGAGCGACCCCAAGGGTTAGCCCTAGCCATACCAGCAAAATCTGAAAAGGATGGCGGCGATAGTGCCCCCATAGTGCATTAGCGACGGGCCCGAACACTGAGCACGCCTCCTTGCAGCCCAATGCTGCCCTGTAAGTAGCTGGCAACCGTATCACTGTGCGTGACCAATAAAAGGCTCGAGCCTTGCTGACGTGTCAACGTGGTTAGCAAACGCATGACCGCATCCGCGTTGCGCTCGTCCAAGCTACCGGTAGGTTCGTCGGCCAACAATAATTTGGGGGCCATGTATAAAGCACGGGCGATCGCGGCACGCTGTTGCTGCCCGCCTGACACTTCTTCCGGGTATCGATTTAATAGCGGCATTAAATCAAGCTGAGAGACAATTTGCCGCCACAAATTTGCATCGTCTTTGAGCCCTTTTAACTGGCGACAAAAGCGGATGTTGTCGGCAATCGATAGCGTAGGAAGCAAGTTGAACTGCTGAAAGATAAGACCAATGTTCTGACGACGGAACTGAGTACGCGCTCGTTCGGTTAACGCGTGTAAAGGGGTATCATCCAGCCAGATCTCACCGCTGTCGGGTTTATCCAACCCAGCAATTAAGTTCAGTAAGGTACTCTTGCCTGAGCCGCTCTCTCCCATCAGCGCAAGCTGGCTGGTGGAAGACAGCGACATCGCCGCGCCTTGAAGCACAGGATGAAAATCGCCCCCGTCCTGATATCCCTTGCACAGCGCTTTAATTGCTAACATGCCAATGCACACCCTCATAGTGTTTTAAAACAGCAATAAACGAGAACTAGGTCACACTGTTTGACTAATTTGGCAATGTACCCCAATTAAGAGGCTGAGAAAAGGGCAAAACTAGGTAGACAGCTTCCCATTGTGTCTTCTTTTCAATCAACGGGCATCATCGACAAGATAGTTTAGCCATACGCCCGATTTAACTCGAATGACAGAGCCGACCCATTTAACGACTTCTTCTGTCGCCAATAACGCATAGACCCAATAAACCGGCCATTCAAACACCACGGCAGCAGCGAGCACCACGGGAATACCGATCAACCATTGCGCAACAAAGTCTTGCCCCAAACAGTAGCGCACATCACCACCGGCACGCAGCACACCAACGATCATCGCCATTGGGATGGTTTTAACCACAATCAGCGCACACATTGCCCAATAGAAATATTCAGTAATTTGCGCCGTTTCACCAGTCAATGCGGGGAAAAACCCCAAGACCCAAGGTTTAATCAGCAGCATCACTGCGGCAATAAAGACGCCTGCAATCAAATTAAACACCGCCACTTGCCATGCTTGATGATAGGCGGTATCGGTTTGTTTAGCACCCAGATTGTTCCCCACTAACACAGCAGCGGCATTGGCTGTGCCAATCAGAAAAGAGAGCGATAACGACTCAACCGGAGTGATCACCGCTATCGCGGCTAGCCCTGCTTCGTTCACATGACCAATAATGGCGTGGTAAATGAACAAGCCGGACGACCACATTAAAAAGTTAAACGCAGTCGGCAAAGAAAGCGCCAAAAAGCGTTTTACCGCCACCAATGAGAGCGAGGTTCGCCATTCAGCAAGGGAGAAGGCAACAAGGTGTTGGCGACGGTACAAATAGGTATACAAGGCGACAACTTCCACAATACCGCTAAGCACCGTTGCCACTGCGGCCCCTTTTGAKCCGAGCTCTGGCGCGCCGAAGTGACCAAAGATAAACACCCAGTTGAGTAGGATGTTCACACTGATCCCCACGCCACTAAAAAAAGTGCTGATCCCCGGTTTATGCATGGCACGCAGCCCCGCCGCCAGCCCTGACACACTGGCCAAGCAAAACAGCGATAACCCCGCGATCTGCAAGTAGTCTTGCCCCAAGGCAATCACCGTTGGGTTATCACTGGCAAAGCCAATAATGACGTCCGCATAGACCCAAAAAACAAAGGCACTTAACGCCGCAGTGGCATTAGTTAGGGTCACGGTCAGCGCAATTTTTTCTCGAAATCCTTGCCTGTCGCCCGCGCCCCAGTATTGCGCGACCAACATAGAGCCACCGGTCATCGCCCCAAAAATTAACAGGGTGGAAACAAACATTGCTTTCCCTGCAATCCCAATCGCAGCGACATCAGCCTCACTTAACTGACCGACCATCAGGATGTCGACCAAACTGCGGCTGGAAAACATCATGGTTTGGAGGGCAATGGGAATGGCAATTAACAGTAAGCGTTTTAAAAACACCACATCAAAAAAAGGACGAGAAACAGCGCTCACAACAGACTCCAACCGATAAGGCAACGCGCCTAGTTTACGTGGCTTTCAAACAAGAAAAAACCGCCCTCAGACGGTTTCTCAATGCTCATCAGCGGTATTCTTTCACCATAGATTGCCGCGGCATCACCATTAAGCAATCCGCATGATTGTCGGGCCAAAGTCGATATTCAGCATGATATTTAACGATCGACTTATAGGCCGTGACTTTCGTGGGTGCTAGTTTGGCTTGATGCGCCCAATTCATTACATCAATTTCTGGTCCACGCACATAAATGCTAAGAGGATGAGCTAAGTGCCCTTCTGCATTGAATGCCGCCTGAGTTGCCTCAGGACATACCACCAGTGAATGCTGTCCTTCAGAGACAATCTTGACCTTTCGATCAATCGGCGTCTGGGTGTGCAGCATCCAACCCGCCTCGCGGGCACTATCAATCATCTGTTGTAATTGGGCGTGCTGGACCGGGCTTGCCGGCTCATCGACCGGAAACCACTGCGTATAGAGTTGCTGAATGTGTCGAAATTCGGCCTCTAATCCGGCTTGAGTGCCGGCACTACGGGCACGCTGCGTCCAACGTTGCAAATCCGCTTTTACGCTGTGGTGAAAACGCTGTTTCTTAACCGCTTGCGCCACCCAACGACCTAAAAACACCTCGCGAGCGGCTGGCGCATCAGCCACTTTTTTAGCATCGATGGCGGCAGCTAACTCATCGAAGGCCGCAGCCATAACGGTTTGAATGGTGATGACATAACTCATGGTTCTTTACGTGCTAGCGTCCAGTAGAAAACGGCAGAGAGTATCGCACAAATCGCGATGGCGCCAATCATCCCCCAAGGTGTTCCATCAGAGACCACGGCAACGCCTGCACCGACTAGGGATCCAATACCAAAACGCATGGTACCCGCCAATGATGATGCAGTACCTGCCATTTGTGGATAGCACGCCAGCAAGCACGCCATACTATTACTGCCGATGGTTGAAATCACACCGACATACGTCATCACCGGGATCACCGTGCCCCAAAGCCCCATGTCTAACCATTGAAAAACAGCAATGGCAATGCCCGCCACCAGCTGGATACCCAACCCGAGCCGCAGCATCCAATGTGATCCCATTTTGCGGACCAAGCGCCCATTGATAAACGTCATCACAATCAAGCAAACGATATTAAGCGCAAAAAGATAGCCAAACATCTGGGCGCTGACGCCATAGTAGTCGATATAGACGAACGAGCCCGCGGTTAAAAACGAAAACATCCCAGCAAACGAGAACCCAGAACAAAAGATCATCCCTACCGCAAAGGGGGTTTTTAGCATGCGGGCATAGTTACGCAACGAGGCACCAATCCGCATGGGCGGACGGTTTTCTCGCGGTAACGTTTCGGGGATCCGAAAAATAATGCACAAGGTCACAAAGCAGGCCCATCCTGCCAGGACCCAAAAAATCGCACGCCAGTCAAACCAAGTCAGTAGATAACCGCCAATCATTGGCGCTGCCAAAGGTGCAATCGTCATCACCAACGTAATAAACGACATGGTACGCGCAAACTCTTCGCGCTCGAACATATCGCGCACCAAGGCTTGAATGATCACCGCCGCCGCTGCACCGGCAAAGCCTTGTGTGGTACGCGCAATCATTAATACATCAATATCTTGGGCCATCGCACTGACCACAGCGCAGATAAAAAAGAGCGCAACGCCACCAAGCATCACAGGTTTACGACCATAACTGTCCGAAATTGGGCCGTGGAAAAGCTGTCCAATCGCAAAGCCAGCGGTATAGGCCACCAGCGTCGACTTTACCGCGCTACTGGGCGCGTTTAAATCCGCGGCAATGGCCGGCATGGCGGGCAAATACATATCGATCGCCAATGGGGTCAATGCAGCAATGGCCCCAAGCACCAGGATTAACAGCCAACTTAACTGCGCTGGGGACGACGTAACAGCCGATGATTGCGACATAACACTCCTTAACGTGAAAGACAGGAAAAAGGGAAATAACGTGAGCTTGTTCAAAGTGTAACAATTTATTATTGCGTAGTGGGAAAGAATGTCTTTCTTTTCATCACCAATCTTTAACACCAGTCTTTAAAATCAATGTGCAAAACCCGCTTAAAAAATGACCTCGCTCACATTGAAAAAGCACAGCGAGAACTGTGCTTTCGGGTCGATCGTTGCCCTAAGTGGGATCTAAGGTGTCACACTTAATGATGCCAACAAGATTATGCCAACAAGGCAATTTCTTCATCGGTGAGAGGCCGATATTCGCCAGGCTCGAGCGTGTCATCGAGCTCAAGCGCCCCCACCGATTCGCGATGCAAAGCGTCTACTTTGTTACCGACTGCGGCAA
This sequence comes from Salinivibrio sp. MA607, assembly GCF_001996245.1. NCBI lineage: Bacteria > Pseudomonadati > Pseudomonadota > Gammaproteobacteria > Vibrionales > Vibrionaceae > Salinivibrio > Salinivibrio sp. MA607. The sequence continues at coordinate 63,044 of NZ_MUFJ01000019.1, forward strand.
ACATACGTTTCACTTGATGATATTTACCCTCTTGAATCGTCAATAAGGCTTCATACTCACCCACCTGCTCGAGCTTCGCGGGCAATGTCGCTTGCTGCTCACTGCGTAACATCACACCCTGCTCAAACTGACTCGCCGTATCTGCACTGATCGGATCGACTAACCACACCCGGTACGTTTTTGTACACTGATGCTTGGGTGACGTGATACGGTGAGACCATTGGCCATCGTCGGTCAGTAACAATAAGCCTGTTGTGTCTGCATCCAGGCGACCCGCTATATGCAGCTTTTCTGCGTTCACTTCATCGAGCAAAACAAATATCGTGGGATTAAAGGCATCTTCGTGTGAACACACCACGCCCGCAGGTTTATGCATCATAAAGTAGCGTGGGCCAGACAAGGTTAACGATCGTCCCTCAAATTGCACATCCGCGGCTTTACCGACTTTGATGGCGCCAGATTTTACGATCTCACCATCGATGGTGACGCTTTCACTTTTCAGCACTCGGCCAGCTTGCTTTCGTGTTACCCCTAGGGTTTCACATAAAAATTTATCTATCCGCATATTACCATTCATTACACCTATGTTTGCGGCGATTATACGTCACATCGCCACGAAGACACAGATCAAGTTTTACTAGATTTGGCGGCAAAACTGAAAGCAATAAGATACACTCACTCTCATTGTCGGTGACATGCGTTAGTCATAATGCAAGCACTACCAAACGCTTTTTGTTGAGACGCCGAGTCTGTCACATCGTGCTAATCGAAAAACGCACCGAGATTGAGCCTACCGGCTTGGCGAGTATGATACGGTCGTCTTGACCAATCAGTGATAAAAAGGAAACACCATGATTGTCTCTCTTCGCCGCCCTGACGTCGATACCCTGGAAACCTTACTCACACTCTCGCGCGAACAACATGAGCATGAGGCCTTGCCGTTTGATCGCGAGCCGGTGGTTTCTACCTTTAACACATTATTGTCACAACCCGAGCGTGGCGATGTATTTCTGATTGATGTTGAGCACGAAGGAAGAACGGATACGATCGGGTTTATCGTCTTAGCCTATAGTTTTAGTGTCGAAAATGGCGGCAGCGTCGGTGTGATCGATCAGTTTTTCATTCAGCAAACCTGGCGCCGTCAAGGCGTGGGCTCGCAAGTGATCCCTGAGGTAGAAAAGCAAGCCAAAACAAGACAGTGTGTGGCCGTAATTTTAGAAATGAACATTGGTAACAAAGGCGCTCGCCTGTTTTACGAGCAGTTTGATTACCAACCACGCCGTCAGCATTGTATTTTCACGAAACGGCTATAATGGACCGTGATTTATCGGTTAGGGATAAATTTATCGGTTGGGTATAAATAGTCTGTACCTGAGCGAACAAGTCAGTAAACTAAACGGCCTCACTTAGGCCGTTTTTTGATTATGTATACCTTACGTCCGTACCAGTCTGACGCTGTTAAAGCCGTCCTGCACTATTTTCGCCGTCATACATCGCCTGCCGTTGCTGTTCTGCCCACGGGCGCCGGGAAAAGTTTGGTGATCGCTGAATTAGCGCGTATTGCCAAAGGCCGAGTTCTGGTCTTGGCGCATGTTAAAGAGCTTGTCGAGCAGAACCACGCCAAGTATGAAGGCTATGGGCTCACCGGCGGTATTTTCTCCGCTGGTTTAGGACGTAAGGAATCAAATGAAAAGGTCGTGTTCGCCTCGGTACAATCGGTCGTACGCAACCTCGACGCCTTTGCCGACCAATTCTCGCTGCTGGTGATCGACGAGTGCCACCGCGTTCCTGACAACGAAGACAGCAGTTATCGTCGTGTTATTCAGCACCTACAACATGTCAATCCCGGTCTAAAAGTACTCGGGTTAACCGCTACGCCATATCGGTTGGGGCAAGGTTGGATTTATCAGTACCACACCAGTGGTAAAGTCCGCACCACTGACACCCGTTTTTTTCGCGATTGCGTTTTCGAACTGCCCATAAGCCATCTTTTGGATGAAGGGTTTTTAACCCCGGCCCATGTTCTGGATGCACCGCTTCTTAGCTATGATTTTTCACAAGTCTCACGCACTGCCAGCGGCTACTACCGTGAAGCGGATCTCGATAAGGTCGTCGCCAATGCCCCGCGTGCCACCCCGCAAATTGTCGAACAAATCCTTGAGTATGCGCGCCCGCGCCAAGGGGTGATGATTTTCGCTGCGACTGTCAACCATGCCAAAGAAATCATCACCTATCTTCCTAAAGACAGCGCCGCGCTGATCATCGGCGACACCCCTGGCCTTGAACGAGATCGTCTTATTGAGGCGTTTAAACAAAAAGCACTGAAATACTTGGTCAATGTCTCCGTTCTCACCACGGGGTTTGATGCCCCTCATGTGGACTTGATTGCAATATTACGTCCCACGGAATCAGTGAGCCTTTATCAGCAAATAGCCGGTCGTGGATTGCGATTAGCGCCCGGAAAAAAAGACTGTCTTATCCTTGATTATGCCGGCAATGTTTACGACCTGTATCAGCCCGAAATTGGTATGCCTAAACCCGATAGCGACAGCGAGTTAGTCACCATTCCTTGCCCTGCGTGCGGGTTTAACAATAGCTTTTGGGGCAAACTGGATGACAATGGCTTTTTACTTGAGCATTACGGTCGCCAATGCCAAGGGTATTTTGAAGACGAGACCGGGGAGCGTGAAATCTGCGGCTATCGGTTTCGCGCTAAATTTTGCGATGAATGCGGCGCCGATAACGATATTGCCGCCCGCCGCTGCCACCAATGCGACGCACCGTTAATCGATCCAGATAAAAAACTGCGTGAGGCACTCAAACTCAAAGACGCACTTGTGGTGGCGTGTGCCGATATGACCCTCACAGCGGGCAAAAACCGCTACCAAAAACCGCAATTAAAAGTGACCTATCACACCAACGATGGCAACGATTTACATGAAGTCTGGCCACTTGCGACCAAGAAACAGAAACACGACTTTTTAGCGCGGTTTGTTCGCCCACATTTAGTCGATCGCCATCGTCCCTTCACCGATACCGCGCCCACTAAAGTGACAGCGTCACAACATCGATTTCGTCCGCCTGATTTTGTCATTGCACGCAAACAAGGCCGTTTTTGGCATCTGCGCCAGAAGATCTTTGATGTCGATAGTTTTATTAGCCAAGACAGATTGCAGGCGATGTTGGCACAAAGTCGTGGGCAAGCCTTTGCAGAAGCCGACTAACACGCGCAAGCAGGCCTTCTGCGCACCGATGACGCTTGTTTTCGCGCGCAACCAGTGCTACTATCCGCGCTCGTTTTTGAGTACTGAGTTAGGTCGCTACGCTCAGTGCTATTTTTTCACTCTAAAGAGAGTTATTAATTATGTTTAAATTCGAAGCTGAAGTACGTACAGAAAAGGGTAAAGGTGCGAGCCGCCGCCTACGTCATCAGAAAAAATTCCCTGCGATTGTTTACGGTGGCAACCAAGAGCCTGTATCTATCGCACTGAACCACCCTGTTGTGGTTAACCAAATGGATAAGCCTGAATTCTACGAAGGCATCATCCTGGTTATTGATGGCCAAGAAGTAAAAGTGAAGCCACAAGACATCCAACGTCACCCGTTCAAGCCAAAAGTTGAACACATGGACTTCATCCGCATCTAATCGCTGTGTCGATAAAGATGGAATGAGATCAGGCGTCCTCAGGGGCGCCTTTTTTGTGTTTAAACATTATAAGTAGCACGCTTTGCGTACCAAGCACTCCGGCCGAAGTATTCGCTGGGATGTTAGCTGTCATCAAACAGCGAAGGCTGATGTGGAAGAGTTTCCGGCTCTAAGGCGGTTTCCTGTGTCTGTTGGCGTTTGGCACGCATAATGCGCAAATAACGCTGGTGGCATAAGCGAACCACATTGCGCTTTTGCTCGTTGGTAAAGTCATACCAATAAAAGCGCTCATCGCGACTGCGAAAGCACCCTTTGCAGTAACCTTTGTTATTGACCTGACAGATGCCTTTGCACGGACTCGGCACCTCGAAGAAATCGAGCTGTTCCACGTCATCCTCCCTGCTGATTCTTTCATTCAAGCGGGTGGCAGACACAATTGCAAGTCGCGCGTTAAAAACTGCCCGAACAAGACAAACGATCAAACGTGCTTAGAACAACCCCAATTGCGGTAGCGCCAAGGTGTCGAACTCTTTACCAATAAACGGCAGAATGCCATCAGCAATCGGTTTAAGCTGTTTATCAATATAATGTTGATAATCCATCGGGCTACGCCGATACATACACGGCTCAGGCCCATTAACCGTGATCACATACTCAATCCATCCCCCCCGTTGGTACTGTTCAGGGCGGCCACGTTTTTGATTTTCACTGTCAGCCAGCCGCGCGGCACGCACGTGCGGTGGCACATTTTTCTGATACTCCGCAATCGGGCGTCGTAACCGTTTACGATACACCAGCTCGGCATCACGCTCCCCTTGTTGCGTACAGGCGACCACATCGCGAATAAAAGCATCGACATCATCACCATCAAACACACGTTGATAAAGCTGTTGCTGGAACTGTTGCGCCAATGGTGTCCAATCCGTTCTTACCGTTTCCAACCCTTTAAAGACCAAATGTGACTCGCCGGTATCAGGATTGACGATCCGTCCTGCATAACGCTTTTTACTCCCGGTTTCTTGCCCACGAATGGTGGGCATTAAAAAGCGTTGATAATGGGTTTCGTATTCAATTTCCAGCAAGGATTCGAGACCATAGGTTTTCTGCAAGTGCTGAGACCACCACTGATTCACATGGCTAACAAGCTTTCGCCCGATGGCATCGGCGTCCTCGCTTGCTTTTTCTCCCCCCAATGACACAAAGGTAGAGTCTGTGTCACCGTAGATCACCTCAAAGCCGTGTGCCTCAATCAACTCACGAGTGGTCTTCATAATCTCATGGCCGCGCATGGTAATCGATGATGCCAAGCGATGATCAAAAAAACGGCACCCCGATGAGCCCAACACGCCATAGAAGGAATTCATGATAATTTTAATTGCCTGCGAAAACGCTTTTTCACCGGCTTTTTTCGCCCGATCACGCGCTTGCCACAACTCATCAATCAATGCCGGTAAGTAGTGCTTTTCTCGATGAAAAACACCGCCTCGAAACCCAGGGACCGTGTCGGCTTCCTGACCGGCCTCTTGTGCTTTTAACCCCTCTATAAGTCCAAGCGGATCAATAAGAAAGGTACGAATAATCGAGGGATACAGCGATTTAAAATCCAACACCAGCACTGAGTGATATAAGCCGGGTTTGGAGTCCATCACATAACCACCAGGGCTCGCGATCCACCCTTCGCTGGCTAGATTAGGCGCGACATAACCGGAACGATGCAAACGCGGTAAAAACAAGTTAGTGAATGCTGCTACCGAGCCGCCCACGCGATCGAGCTCTACCCCGGTTAAGCGTGAACGCTCGATTAAAAAGTCGAGTAAGTGAGTGTGATCAAAGATTCGGTTAACCAAACGGCAATCTTGTAAATTATAAGTCGCAAGCGCGATTTTATCCTGATGAAACATGCGATTAATCGAGGCCATACGATCATGCGGATCATCAATCGCTTTCCCCTCGCCCAATAACGTTTGTGCAACCGCCTCTAGCGCCCAAGATCGGAACCCATACGTCGCGGTTTTTAGCGCATCAATCCCATCAATCACCACCCGCCCGGCTAAACTGATAAAGCCCGGCTTATTGCTACCACCATCACGCCAAAAAGCGCGTTCCCCGCCGCGACCAAGGCGTAAATCACGCTGGTAGCGTTGCGCGCGTTTAACCAATAGGCGAAAGTCAAAATCAATCACATTCCAGCCCACCACTACGTCTGGATCGTATTGTGCGAACCAACGCTCCAGGGCGACCAATAAAGCCTCTTCGTTATCCACCCACTCTATCCACGCCGGGGCATCGTTCTGAGGCGCACCGACCATGATCACGCGACTGTCTTTTTCACTGTCTAACCCCACCGAATAAAGCTGACCTTTTTGTGAACACTCGATATCCAACGAGACATGATGAAGCGTGGGCGTATAGTCCGCTTGCTTCGCTTTGCCTTGCGTCACTTCTAGGTAGCCCTGACGTTGACGGACCTGACCGGTGAACAACAAGCTGCCACAAATATAGCGCTCCATCAGATAACGATCGGCCAAGCGTAAATCCCCTTCATAAAGCGCAATAGCGGCCCCCGTTATCACCTTCTGGCCTTCTCGGGCACGTTTAACACTGGTGAAATAACAGGCTGCAACAGGCGTATGTTGGAAGGTTGTTAGCGGTACCGGTTTGCAATAGGCATTGGGATCGATAGCAGGTAATAGCGCCTCCACCCGCGCTTTTTCTTCCAACGGCACAAAAAACACACTGTGCTGATCGTCAATACAGAGTTTGATCGGGCCTTCTGGCGTGGAAAGCCATAAAACAATGGTTGAGGTATGGCCCCAATCACGCTGCTGGCGCGTGATCACAAACCCTTGCTGCATATAGGGCGCAGTCGATGAAGTCACAGGCGTTATCGATATGGATCGTGTGAATGATAAGGACAGTGTAACAAACGTGGCTAATTACTGTATAGATAAACAGTTTTGGCCCTCTTTTTACACACATGACCGCCAAACAACGTGCTCCGCCGAGACGCTCATTATAATCTCGCCTTTGTTGTCGCTTGCGGACGCGATACAATGCGCGTTTGTTCGTTATCGGGAAGTATGAATGTCAGATCCGAAAAGCAAAGCGCTCAAAAAAATTGCTAAATGTCTAGAGCTCAGCAATTCCGCCAATGTCAACGAGGCGGCGCAAGCGATTAAAATGGCCGAGCGGCTGATGCGGAAGCATGGTCTCGATCAGGACGACATTGACTTCATCAGTATGGGTAAAACGCGCTCTGAGAAGCTGTTGCCAGCGTCTATTAACCAATCGATCTTAAAAATTATCCGCGGCATCAATAGTCGCTTTGGCGTCGAGTGCGTATTGGTCAACCACAAAGGGCTCAAGCAGGCTGAATTTATCGGTGATGCCGACCGGGCTATTTTCGCGGCGTTTGCATTTGATGTGGTGTATCGCGATATGAATGAACATATTGGCCAGTTTCGTAACAGCTTCGCAGGCTCAGGCACCAGCACCCAACAAGTCACCCGCCGTGTTCAGTCTTTCACGACGGGCTGGCTTGAGGGGGCACTCGACAAATTGCCACAGCTTGATGCCCGAGACAGCGACGATAAGATCAAAAGCTATATTGATAAAGAGTTCGCCAACATTGACCGAGAGACATTTAAGCAGCAACTCAAAGACGCCATGGCGGCAATGACCGATGACTACGAACGTGGCATGAAAAAGGGCCGCGAAATTTCAGTTAGTCGCCCTGTAAGCGGTCAAGGCCCACAAAAGCGCCTAACAGGTAACACAAAATCATAACCACAATTCTGTAATAACCAACGCCCCTTTAATACTCTCTCATCACGTGAAAACGGCCGGCGATTTGTCCGGCCTCTGTCAGCATTTTCCCACCAATAAGACACTTGTGTTAAATACGTCAAATCATGGTCAAATCGCTTGTCGCCTATTGTGTTACACGCCTCTCAGGTCTAGCCTAGGATCCATGTCACATTATCTATGTTCCGTCTGCCCGACTCGCTGGCAGTTGCGATCGCATGGTCTAAGGTGACTCAATAACAAGCATTCACAATGTGTAAAATAAGATACTTCATATCCTTAATTAGGAGAGTGGCATGAAAAAAGTCGTGACAGGTCTCGGCCTCTTACTGGCCGTCGCACCCGCAGCTTATGCACAGCAAGACAGTGGTCTTTACATGGGGGGTCGTATTGGGCCGTCGTTTTTAGAAGATAGCTGTGTGTCTGACACCGACTGTGGTGATCAAGAGCTCGGGGCAGGTATCATTACTGGTTATGATTTCAATGACTGGTTTGCGCTTGAAGGCACCTATGATTATTTAGGTCGCTTTGACACTGAATTCGATACCTTTGGTAAAGCATCGGGCGATCTCACCGCGCTGACACTTGCCCCCAAATTGTCGTATCACGTTAAACCCGATACCGCACTGTACGGGAAAGTGGGCGGCGCGATGTGGAACTTTAACAGCAATGCCGGTGATCGCGACGATGTGTCGTTGATGGGCGCGATCGGTGTTGATCACCAAGCCACCGATAAACTCAACCTTCGCCTAGAATACCAACACATCAATGATATGGATGATGGCTATTTCTCAAGCGTTGATAATAACCTCGTCACCGTCGGGATGACCTATCACTTTGGCCGCACCGCCAGTGAGCCAATGACTGAAGCAATGGTTGAAGAGCCAGTTATGGCAGAGCCAGAGCCCGTTCAAGAGCCAGAGCCGGTTGCCGAGCCGCAATCAATTGTGCTCTCAGAGGCCGGCGAAACCGAAATGTTCGGCTTTGATAAAGCAACGTTATCTGAGCAAGCGGTCGCCTCCTTGCAGCCATTAGTTGACCGGTTGCTTAAGCATGAAGAAGCCACAGCGACGATTGTGGGTCATACCGACAGCCAAGGGCCTGCCGCTTATAACCAAACACTCTCTGAAGAGCGTGCACAAGTCGTTGCGGATGTCTTCTTAGACGCGGGCATTGCGGCTGAGCGCTTAACCGTGATGGGCAAAGGCGAGTCAGCGCCAACCGCCAGTAACGAGACTGCCGACGGTCGTGCGAAAAACCGCCGCGTGGAAGTCACTTCGCCAGAGTTCGTTTATGTGGAAGTGAATTAATCACATCGACGATCGCATCATATAAATATGCAA